>NZ_JAJKHN010000082.1:0-28865 GCF_020982715.1 Bacteroides sp. 1_1_30 | reverse complement strand
ATTCCTGAAGGCAAGAACAAGCTTAAAGAAGCAACAGGATCAATCGTTTGGGAAGAGGATGTTTTCATGATGCAAAAATAAGAATTTTAACGCAATCCCCCAAGGTTTCAGACTGAGCCGAAAGAGTCTGCTCATTTCTACTTTAGAGGCTTACTTTCAAGGAAAAAAAGAACTGTTTACCGGCTTGGCAGTAGAAAAGTTGGAAAAGGATTGGATTAAATATCCTATATTGCATCTCGACCTGAATATCGAGAAGTATGACACTCCGGAAAGTCTGGATAAGATATTGAATGATAATCTGGAATATTGGGAAAGCCAATACGGCACCCGTCCATCCGAGACATCTTTTTCCCTGCGTTTTGCAGGTATCATTCAGCGTGCTTGTGAGAAGACCGGACAACGTGTAGTTATTCTGGTAGATGAGTATGACAAACCTATGCTGCAAGCTATCGGTAATGAGGAACTGCAAAAGCAATTCCGAAATACTCTGAAGCCATTTTATGGCGCTTTGAAAACGAAGGACGGGTATATAAAGTTCGCTCTGCTCACCGGCGTGACAAAGTTTGGCAAAGTCAGTGTATTCAGTGATTTGAATAATCTGGATGATATTTCAATGTGGAATGAGTATGTCGAAATTTGTGGTGTCAGCGAGCGTGAAATCCATGAAAATCTGGAAGCGGAACTACATGAATTTGCAGCAGCACGTGGAATAACGTATGACAAACTCTGTGAAGATTTGAGAGAGTGTTATGACGGTTATCATTTTACGCACAATTCAATCGGCATGTACAACCCGTTCAGTCTGCTGAACGCTTTCAAGCGTAAGGAGTTTGGTAGTTATTGGTTTGAAACGGGTACGCTTACCTATTTGGTGAAATTGCTAAAAAAACATCATTATGACCTGGAGCGGATGGCACATGAAGAGACCGATGTCCAAGTGTTGAACAGTATAGATTCTGAATCCACCAATCCCATCCCGGTAATTTATCAGAGTGGATACCTAACCATTAAGGGGTATGATGAAGAATTTGGAATGTATCGCTTGGGTTTCCCCAATCGCGAAGTGGAAGAAGGTTTTATCCGCTTCCTGCTTCCTTTTTATGCGAACGTAAATAAGGTCGAGTCGCCTTTTGAGATTCAGAAGTTTGTTCGTGAAGTGCGTTCCGGTGATTATAACTCTTTCTTCCGCCGTCTGCAAAGTTTCTTTGCAGACACTACTTACGAAGTGATTCGGGACCAGGAGCTACATTACGAAAATGTTCTTTTTATCGTTTTTAAACTGCTAGGTTTCTACACCAAGGTAGAGTATCATACGAGTGAAGGGCGCATCGACCTTGTCTTGCAGACCGATAAATTTATTTATATCATGGAATTTAAGTTGAACGGTACGGCAGAAGATGCTTTACAGCAGATTAACGACAAGAATTATGCTCTTCCTTTCGAAATGGACGGACGTAAACTCTTTAAAATAGGAGTAAATTTCAGTGCGGAAACCCGTAATATTGAAAAGTGGATTGTAGAAACAAAAAACTAGCCCGGCAAATAGTGAGGCTAGTCTTTTGAAGTCATAAGTCTTTTTATTCTTTTATTTCCGGAACTAATATAAATTTCGTATCCGGGAAATACTTCTTCAGCCAGTTTTGAATGAAGTTCATCGTATCATTCTGAATCGTTTTATCTTTTACGGTAGGATACATATTATAAAGTACTGTATCCAGTACAATACCGTGTTTTTGTATGGCTTCAAGGCTAAGCAAAGTATGATTGATGCTTCCCAATTTACCGGAAGTAACAAAGATAAGCGGATAATTCTCTTGGGCAATGTAGTCTATTGTCAGAAGCTCTGTTGTTAGCGGAACCATTAAGCCACCTGCGCCTTCGAGCAGAACAAAATCATAGCGTTCGCTCAACTCTTCCGTAGCACGTTTGATTTTGCCGAAGTCAATGGGACGGTTATCCAGTTGGGAAGCTAGATGCGGAGAGGCGGGATAAGAGAAAATTTCCGGCATAGTCAGTCCTTTTTTGTCTTCTTCTGTAAAGGAGATTCCCATGATACGACGATGCAAATCAATATCCTCGGAGTGACCAATGTTTCCTGTTTGGATAAACTTTTGAGTGATGGTACGCTGTCCGTTCTTGTTCCATTCACGAGCTAGAAATCCGGTGGCGTAGCTCTTGCCGGCATCGGTGTCGATACCGCTTACGAAATATACATTCTGTTTCATACTTTTTTCTTTTTTGCGATGATATAAATAGGGTGATAGGTCAGGGACACTGAAGTGCCTTGGGTAAATTCTTGTGTGTAACGTTCACTGAATAACTGCAAGTCACGACGTGTCCGCAGTTGTTGGGAAGAGGTGCCGGATATTCCGGTTACTCCTGT
Organism: Bacteroides sp. 1_1_30; assembly: GCF_020982715.1. Lineage (NCBI taxonomy): Bacteria > Pseudomonadati > Bacteroidota > Bacteroidia > Bacteroidales > Bacteroidaceae > Bacteroides > Bacteroides sp. 1_1_30. The sequence continues at coordinate 26,482 of NZ_JAJKHN010000082.1, read as the reverse complement.
CTGCTTCAAATGATAAAGTACTTTTATGGGGTTATCAAACGAAAGAGAAATAAGTTCTTCTTCCGAATGGAGTATGTCAAAGTGGGATGACAAGGCTGTTACAAGCTCTTCCCGTGAACGATAAGGGAGCCCGTTTCCTGTTAACTCTCGTATCTCTTTCATATTCTCTTTACCGAAAGTGCTGAAAGCGAAATAGCCTTGGCTATTAAGCAGGGCGTTGCACCTTTTGAAAAAGTTTTCAGGAGATTCGAACCATTGCAGAGCCGAGCAGGAAGTAATTAATGTACTTTCAGCGGGGAAAGGAACTGTTTCTGCATCTCCCGGAAGAAAGGAAACTTGTTCTTTTCTTAATATATCCTCACAACAGTACTTCATTTCCGGGCAAAGGTCGTTTAGCAATAATTCTTCCGGCCGAAGAGCCTGAAGTAGCATACGGGAATAAATACCTGTGCCGCATCCGAACTCAATCACTTTTGAACAGGGAAAAGAGATGTGTTCTGTAAGCAGGTGAATCATTTTATCTGCTATCTGCCGTTGTACGTTTGCTTCCTGGGGATAAGTAGCAATGGCTTTAGAGAAACGTTCGGCGATTAGTTGTTTATCCATAAATCGATCATTAGTTGATTTGCATGATTACATTATCAAAAAGGTCTTGTTGATAATGAGCGGCTTCTATATATTCAAGGGAATCCACTTTGTTTCTCCATGCCAGCCATTGGCTATCCGGCAGGAAGATACGGTCGCTTTTTCCTATGATGGCTCTTTGCCATGCAAAATCCGACGGTGGCAATGATAAGTATTGCTTTTGTATGGCAGCAAGCTCTTCTTTGAGCTCTTCAACGGGACGTTGGGGAGCTACTGTCTGAAAAGCCTTGTAATCGGCTGCTGAACCGCACATTCTTCTTTGAAACTTTTGCAGGGATTGTTCATTCAGTCCTTGCAGGGTTCCTTCGAAAATGGTAGGAGTAATCCCTTTCGTTTCATGTATAGGAGAAAGAGTGCCATTGATAGCGATACTTTGGGAAAGGGGCAGGGATGGATATTGTTTCATTATCTGTGAGGCTGCCCATACTCCCATTGACCAGGCAATGAGGGTGATTTCGGAATATTCTTGCAGAATGTCGGCATCGAACTCTAATGAACGATAATCATAGCAAATCATCCAGTCCTTATCGGTCGGGTGAATTTGCAGGAATGGAGTTTCATCCATTCCCCAGCCTGCGAAGAAAAGCAATAGATGCTTTTGATTATTCTTTATGATAAAATACTGTTTCATCCGTTTATCAGTTTAATGAGTTGGTCGATTTCATGTTCGGTGATGTCCGCTGTCAGTGAGAAGCGGATGCGTGAAGTCCCTTCGGGTACGGTAGGCGGACGTACCGGCAATGCGTAAAATCCTTTGCGTTGGAGTTCTTCTGCTTTCAATATGGTATCTTCACTTGCTCCGACAATCATAGGGACAATATGGCTTACCGAGGGGCAATTGTATCCTTTGGTTGTAAGGGCTTCCTTTAGCTTTTCACTGATTTGTAGCAGGTGAGTTCTCTTCTGTTGTAAAGCTGGAAGACGTTCTAACACCCATGAAGTCCACTGAATATTGATAGGAGGAAGTGCAGTGGTGAATATAAACGTGCGCATTTTATTGATAAGATATTCCTGAATGAGTTGCCGGCAGACAATATACGCTCCTGCCGAGGCAATGGCTTTCCCGAATGTACCTACTAGAAAGTCTATATCGTTGATACATTCTTGTTCTTCAGCACATCCTAATCCTTTTTTCCCTCGTACACCAAAAGCATGAGCCTCATCTATATAAAGAAGAATATTGGAATAGCTCTTTTTGAGTTGAATGAGAGCGGGAAGATCAGCTTCATCGCCATCCATGCTGAAGATACTTTCGGTAACAATAATAATCTGCTCATAAGCGTTATGATTTTCAGCAATCAGTCGCTGCAACTGGGAAATATCATTGTGACGATACCGGATACATTTAGCTGATGATAATTTAATTCCGTCTATCAGGCTTGCATGCACCAGCTTGTCAGCAAGAATCAGGGTGTGAGTATTGCAAATGGCAGGAAGTATTCCTGTATTGGCATGATAACCACTATTGAATATGAGTGCACTTTCAGTTCCGAACATGGTGGCTAGCTGTTGCTCCAACTTCTGATAGTCACTAAAATTACCGGTCAATAACCGGGAAGAAGAGGAGGTAGGCAGGAAAGTTTCGGGAGTGAGCGTCCTTAAGAATTCCTCCCTCAATGAAATGTCATTGGCCAGTCCGAGATAATCATTAGAAGATAGGTTCAACATTCGTTGTCCGTTCAGCAGAACATCTCGCCCCTCGTGGATTAGCGGTGGGAGAGAACGGTAATTCTTTTTCTCTTTCAAGGTCTGGAGTTCCTGGTTTATATACTCTAATGTCATGAATTGTTATTTTAAGTAATCAGTATTCGATAGATGAATGATTGAAAGTGTAATCTGTTGTTTATAAGATGTTTATCGTCAGAAGAACTATCCCGGAAGTTTCTCACCGACCAAGGTATCCTTCCTCGGTGAGGAAAGGTCCGTTCCTCACCGAGGAACACCCTTTTGCTCACCGAGGAACAGATCCTTGGGTGAAAATCCGGTAATATTCTTTTTATCTGTCATCTTTTTTGAATGACTTTAAGTAACCCGGAAGTCAGTTTGCTTAATTGTTCCGAAGTAATGATGAAAGGCGGCATTAGATATACCAGTTTGCCAAAGGGACGTACCCAGATTCTTTCTTCCACAAATCGTCGTTGCATATAGGCCATATTTACCGGACGTTTCATCTCAATGACTCCGATAGCTCCGAGTATTCGTACATCAGCTACTTCCGGAAATTCCCGTGCAGGTGCCAGTTCTTCTTTCAGTTGAGTTTCGATTCGCTTCACATTCTCTTGCCAATCGGATTCGAGTAATAGGCGAACGGAAGCGCAAGCTACTGCACACGCAAGTGGATTACCCATAAATGTAGGCCCGTGCATAAAAGCTCCCGGTGCATGGTTGGAGATGGTATCTGCTATCCGGTTACTGGCTAATACAGCAGAAAGTGTCATATATCCTCCGGTCAGTGCTTTGCCGATGCACATGATATCCGGTTCTACTCCGGCGTGTTCCCAAGCAAAAAGTTTGCCGGTACGTCCGAATCCCGTTGCTATTTCATCGAAGATTAAAAGAATATCGTGCTTCCGGCAAAGCTTTTCTGCTTCACGCAGATACTGCGGATGATAAAACCACATTCCACCTGCTCCTTGTACCACCGGTTCCAGGATAAGCGCCGCCAACTCTTTTGAATGTTTTTCAATTATCTCTTGCAGAGGCAGTATATCTTCCGGATTCCATTCTCCGTCGAACCGGGAAGTGGGGGACGGGACAAAATAACGTACAGGCAATGCCGAACCGAAAAGACTGTGCATACCCGTCACCGGATCACATACAGACATGGCATTCCACGTATCACCGTGATAGCCGGAACGGATAGTCACGAAATTGTTCTTTTCCGGTTTTCCTGCTGCATACCAATATTGTACAGCCATTTTCAGTGCCACTTCTACGGCTACCGAACCGGAGTCTGCATAGAATATTTTCTGCATGGAGGAAGGAACCAAAGGCAATAATAGTTTCCCCAATTCAATGGCCGGATCATGCGTCAGTCCTCCGAACATGACATGAGACATTTTATCTAATTGTTCTTTTGCCGCCTGATTCAATACCGGATGATTATATCCATGCACTGCACACCACCAGGAAGACATTCCGTCAATGAGCGTTTGTCCGTCTTCGAGGGTAATGGTAACACCGTCTGCCCGTTTCACTTTATATACAGGAAGCGGATCGGTGGTAGAAGTGTACGGATGCCAGATATGTTCGCGGTCAAATTGGGAAGCGGCGAAATGATAACCTTCTTCCTGAATCATCTTTTTGTCTTCCGATACTTTGGAACCGAGAGTTGTCAGCAGGTCACCTACGATAGCCGAGTTAATACCGATATATAATGCTTTGTGCATCGCCTCGGAAGAAAGTTGTGAACGTCCTCCGGCAAATCTTAGAAAAGCTGTCGGATTAATAAAACGAAAGATAGCGATGGTTTTAAGTATTTCTTCTTCGCTTAAAGGCTGCTCGTTTTCCAGTGGAGTTCCCGGAATCGGACTAAGCAGGTTGATAGGTATGGACTGAACATTCAGTTCTTTTAAAGTGAAAGCAAATTCAATCCGTTGCTCCATCGTTTCTCCCATACCGATGATACCTCCGCAGCAGATATCCATGCCTACACGACGGGCTGCATCAAGAGTAGCTCGTTTTTGTTCTTGTGTATGCGTAGTACAGAGTTTGGAAAAATAAGACGGAGCTGTTTCCAGGTTACAGTGATAACGGGTGATTCCGGCTTCGTATAGGGAACGTAGCTCTTCTTCGTTAAGTAACCCCAGAGAAGCACAGAGCTGAATGGACGAGTGACGTCGCATTTGACGAACGGTATCGCAAAGTTGGGTAATCTGTTTGGGAGATGGTTTTCGTCCGCTGGTAACGAGAGAGAAACGGTTGACGTCCTGGGCTTCATTGTATTTCGCCTGTCGGAGACATTCTTCAGCGGGAAGGAGATCGTAAATCTCGGCTTTAGTCTTGTAGTGAGAGGATTGTGCACACCATTTACAGTTTTCCGGGCATCGGCCGGACTTGGCGTTGATGATGGAACACATGTCGAATTCGTGCGAAGCACGTGCGACGGTAATCTCATGCGCGGCGGCATATAGCGCCTCGCTGTCAGCCATGTTGGCTAGCCAAGCGGCTTGGTCGGGCGAAATATCAATGCCTGCCAACACTTGGTCTTTTATTTCCTGAAGTGTCATAAATGTATGATAAGGGATAGTAATTTTAGCATTCTGCTTGCGAAGGGCAACGTCCACAACATTGATGTGCAGATGACCGATTTGGAATTCACGTCCCATACTCGCAAAAGCGGCATAGTTCTTTCTGCCCCAATAACGGAAGCGGGAAAGAAGGGTACGTGTGGTCTGTATGTGGCGTTGTTGCTTCATTGATTTTTTACTTTTGTTCGTTAGAACGTGGCAAATGTACAAAGATTCTTTGGATAAGCAAGCAAGTTTACGATTTCTGATATCCGTACTTTTATTTCTTTTTCCTGTATTCTTTGCGTAAGTTGAAATTGAATCCGGCATATATCTGAAGAGTGCCGAAACCATTGTCTACAGAGAAATTATTCCGGTGGTAATTATAGTTTTTCCCAACGAAAGAAGTACCTACAAAGTATTTTCCGTTATTATAAACAACCCCTGCACGAAGTAGAAAATCCAGATTAAATTTGCCGTACCATGCTTTTCCTTCGTGAGTTTCCGCATCTACATCAGAGGCTTTATAGGCAATGGCAGGGGTGAGAGACAAACATGCCAGGCAGTTGCGGGCAAAGACCCAGTTGTAGGCATATCCGAAACTGATATTGGCATTGGTATATTTTATATCCTTGACTTTCATACCGGGATTCATTGTCTGCTGTAGAAAAACAGGAAGTTCTGTGTAGTCGAAGTCGAGATGATGCTTTGAAATAGAAAAACCGGCAATAAATGTTCCCGCGTTGCGTCGTTGGTTGGTGGACTGGCTGAAGGCGGCCGGATAAGAGAATTTTCTGTTATTAAAGATATAATATAAGTTCAGTCCTTTTATATCCACCTTTATTCCACTGAAATCCTCGGAATAGTTGGAGGGAATATCTTCAGAAAATCCTCTGATCTTATGTATCTTGTAATTGTTTCCGGTACGACGGTAGAATATATCTACGCCAAGTTTGGAACTATATAAGCTAAGGTCAAACTCTGTACCTCTATTCTTCCGGTTGGTTTTCCGATAGATATCATCCACATCTACGGACCATCCCAGGAAAATCCATCGCCAGCCGAAATACAATCCTATTTTATTATGCGGGTTGGGAGAGAAACTAAGTTTTTGTGGTTGAGGCTGTTCGCTGGTGACAGAGTAATATTCGAAGTTGCTGAAATGAGTAGCCATCAACGCATAATTATAACGGTTCGGGCTGATATAGAGCGTATCAAAATCACTGAAATTCATAAATTTCTTGATTGCTCTTTTGAAAGGACTGGACTGGGTGACCGTTGTGGAATCTATTCTTGTACTATCATTTGTAGAAAGGGCTTTCTCTTCACTTTGTGCCTGTAAGGACAGTGAAAATAACAGAAAAAGATATAGAATAACCCGTTTCCCCATGCGGTTCTTTGTTGTTTTAGATGTTTTTCGTTTCACGAATGTACTACCTTTCGTTGATTTATGCTAGTAATCTTCTAAAAAATGTTTCGTTTCCTAAACAAAAAAGTTCAATATACTGTTAGTTACAACAAGCAAATAAATCTTAAGCCACAAAATTATGAGAATCTATTTACGTTTATTAGTCGTGTCTCTTCTGCTTTTTGCAGGAAATATAGTATATGCGGAAGCACAGCAGGAGAAACGCGTGACGGGTACGGTGACTTCTGAAGGGGAGCCCTTGCCTGGTGTCTCCGTACAATTGAAAGGAGCATCCTCCGGCACCATCACTGATATTGATGGAAATTATTCAATTGAAGTTCCTGCTGCCGGCACTTTAGTGTTCCGCTTTGTAGGAATGAGATCGGTAGAGCAACCGGTGAATAACCGAAGTGTGATTAATGTCACGTTGGAATCGGAAAGTAAAGAACTGGAAGAAGTAATGGTAGTAGCTTATGCTACCGCTAAGAAGTATAGTTTTACCGGAGCAGCTTCGACGATGAAAGCAGGTGAGATTGAAAAGCTACAGACTTCGAGCGTATCGCGTGTATTAGAAGGGACGGTGTCCGGAGTACAGGCTAGTGCGGCAAGCGGGCAGCCGGGTACGGATGCGGAAATCCGTATTCGTGGTATCGGATCTATCAATGCATCCAGTGCTCCGCTTTATGTGGTGGACGGTGTTCCGTTCGATGGTAGTGTGAACTCTATCAATCCTGATGATATATCTTCGATGACAGTATTGAAAGATGCGGCTTCTGCTGCTTTATACGGTTCACGTGGCGCAAATGGGGTGATTATTATCACAACCAAGCAGGGAGATCAAAATACCAAAGCGACCGTAAAGGTAAAAGCCTCTTTAGGAGGTTCCAATCGTGCCGTGCGTGATTATGATCGTGTCAGTACCGATCAATACTTTGAATTGTATTGGGAAGCACTTCGCAATCAGTACGCCAAGAGCGCGGATTATACTCCGGCAACTGCTGCGGCACAAGCATCCAAAGACCTGGTTACGAAATTGATGGGAGGTGGCCCCAATCCATACGGTCCCCAATATACGCAACCGGTCGGTACAGATGGAAAATTGGTGGCAGGTGCCCGTCCATTATGGAATTCAGACTGGAGTGACGCTATGGAACAACAGGCACTTCGCACAGAGTTGAATCTAAGTGTTTCCGGAGGCGGAAAAGCAAATCAGTATTTCTTTTCAGCCGGCTACCTGAATGATAAAGGTATTGCGCTTGAATCCGGTTATCAGCGTTTCAATCTTCGTTCCAATATCACCAGCGAAATGACTTCCTGGTTGAAGGGAGGAGTCAATTTGAGTTTTGCACATTCTATGCAGAACTATCCGGTTTCTTCTGACTCCAAAACCAGTAATGTGATTACTGCAGGACGTACCATGCCGGGATTTTATCCGATTTATGAAATGAATACCGACGGTAGCTACAAATTGGATGAGAATGGAGACCGCATTTATGACTTCGGCTCTTATCGTCCTTCCGGTTCGATGGCAAACTGGAATCTGCCGGCTACTTTGCCTTTAGACAAATCAGAACGAATGAAAGATGAAGTCTCCGGTCGTACTTTCTTGGAAGCTACGATTATTGAGGGATTGAAATTCAAGACTAGTTTCAACTTTGACTTGATTAATTATAATACGTTGGATTATACGAACCCCAAATTGGGTCCGGCTAAAGAAAACGGCGGCGGCGTCAGCCGAATGAATACCCGTACTTTCTCCTGGACATGGAATAATATTGCTACGTATGACAAGACAATTGGTGAACATCATTTTAATGTTCTTGCCGGTGTGGAGGCCTATTCCTACCGCTACGATGAACTGACGGCATCACGTTCCAAAATGGCGCAGCCTGATATGCCGGAACTAGTAGTTGGTTCACAGTTGACCGGAGGTTCGGGGTATCGCATCGACTATGCGTTGGTGGGTTATCTGACTCAAGCATTATACGACTATCAAAATAAATATTTCTTCTCGGCATCCTATCGTCGCGACGGTTCTTCACGTTTTGCGCCGGAGACCCGCTGGGGAAATTTCTGGTCGTTGGGTACTTCCTGGCGTATCGACCGGGAAGAGTTTATGGCAAGTACTTCCGACTGGCTTTCTGCCTTGACTCTGAAAATGAGCTATGGTGCGCAGGGAAATGATAACCTGGGTACTTATTATGCGAGCAAAGGACTTTATACCATTGTTTCCAATTTGGGAGAAAATGCGTTAGTGTCCGACCGTATGGCGACTCCGAATCTGAAATGGGAAACGAACCTCAACTTTAATGTAGGTATCGACTTCTCCCTGTTCAATAACCGTTTTTCCGGTTCATTTGATTTCTTTACACGTCGTTCGAAAGACCTGCTTTATTCACGTCCGATAGCTCCTTCCCTGGGATATGGTTCTATTGACGAAAATGTAGGAGCCTTGAAGAATACAGGTATAGAAATGGTGCTTAACGGAACGATTATCAATCAGAATGGTTGGGTATGGAAACTGGGTATGAACTTGACGCATTATAAGAATAAGGTGACGGATCTCCCATTGAAAGATATGCCGCGAAGTGGTGTGAACAAGTTGCAGGTAGGTCGTTCGGTGTATGATTTCTATATGATAGAGTGGGCGGGAGTAGACCCGGAAAATGGAGATCCGCTGTGGTATAAGGATGAGGTGGATGCAAATAAGAATCCGACCGGAAAACGTGTCACAACAAATGATTATGGTTCGGCTGACTATTATTATGTCAACAAATCGTCTCTTCCGAAGGTGTATGGCGGATTCAATACGTCTCTTTCTTGGAAAGGATTTGATCTTTCGGCTATCTTTGCTTACAGTATCGGTGGATATATCTACAATCGTGATGTTACAATGATTCTGCACAATGGAAGTTTGGAAGGTCGCGACTGGTCGACGGAGATTCTAAGAAGATGGACTCCCGACAATCGCTATACCGATGTCCCTGCTTTGAGTACTACCTCTAATAACTGGAACTCGGCTTCCACTCGCTTCTTGCAGAATAATTCGTATATGCGATTGAAAAACCTGACACTTTCCTATAACTTACCCAAACAATGGATTAGTAAGTTGTCATTGAGCAGTGTGCAGGTATATGTACAAGGAGATAATCTGTTTACCATTCACCGGAATCAGGGACTAGACCCTGAACAGGGAATTACCGGTATCACTTATTACCGTTATCCGGCTATGCGAACCATCTCCGGAGGTATCAATGTTTCTTTCTAAATTCAGACTAAATTATGAGAAAAATAAAAATTCAATCCATTCTTGCGGCAGTTGCCGGACTTTTCTTGGCAACGAGTTGCAGCAGCAGTTTTTTGGATACGGACCCCACAGATGCGGTAAGTTCGGATAAGGTATCTGTACCCGAAAATGCGGAGGCACTTGTGAATGGTGCCTGGTATAATCTGTTTGATTATTCAAGTACCTATGCCAATATCGGTTATCGGGCACTTCAGTGTCTGGATGATATGATGGCAAGTGATATTGTTTCCCGTCCGAAATATGGTTTTAACTCTTCGTATCAGTTTAATGATATAGCGCAATCCTCAAATGGTAGAACAGAGTTTGCCTGGTATCTGATATATAAAACGATAGATAATTGTAATACTGCCATTTCTATCAAGGGGGATTCGGAAGAACTCCGTCAGGCACAGGGACAAGCATTGGCATTACGCGCCTTTTGTTATTTGCACTTGGTACAGCATTATCAATTCACCTACTTGAAAGATAAAGATGCTCCGTGTGTTCCTATATATACCGAACCTAGCAATAGTTCCACTGTACCGAAAGGAAAATCAACAGTGGCACAGGTTTATCAGCTTATTTTCGACGACCTCACTCTGGCGAAGGACTATTTGAAAAACTATGTCCGCAGCGGTGATAATCAAAAGTTCAAACCAAATGTAGCAGTAGTCAACGGTCTTTTGGCTCGCGCTTACTTGCTGACCGGACAATGGGAAGAAGCCGCAAAAGCTGCCGAAGCAGCACGTGCAGGATATACGTTGATGACAACTACAGCCGAGTACGAAGGTTTTAATAATATTTCCAATAAAGAATGGATATGGGGATTCCCTCAAATTCCTTCCCAATCGGATGCCAGCTATAATTTCTATTATTTGGATGCAACATACGTAGGAGCATATAGCAGCTTTATGGCTGATCCCCATCTGAAAGATACATTTACCGAAGGTGATATTCGTTTACCTTTGTTTCAGTGGATGCGTGAAGGATATTTGGGATATAAGAAATTCCACATGCGTGCAGATGATACGGCTGATCTGGTCTTGATGCGTGCTGCTGAAATGTATTTGATAGAAGCGGAGGCGAAAGTTCGTGACGGCGTAGAGTTGGCACAGGCTGTAGCTCCATTGAATACATTGCGTAATGCCCGTGGAGTAGGGGATTACGAGGTGACAGGAAAATCACAGGAAGATATAATCAATGAGATTCTGATGGAACGTCGCCGTGAACTTTGGGGAGAAGGATTTGGTATTACCGATATACTTCGTACACAAAAGGCAGTAGAACGTGCAGCTTTATCGGATGAGATGCAGAAGACTGAAGTCGATTGCTGGCAGGAGGGTGGTAGCTTTGAAAAACGAAATCCTCTGGGACATTGGTTCCTCAACTTCCCGAACGGTAAACCGTTTACAGTAAATAGCACCTATTATTTGTATGCTATTCCACAGAAAGAAATTAACGCTAACCCTAACATATAAATAGCTCTCTTAATTTTTTGACTTTGACCTTAACTTGTAGACCGGTATACGTCGTGACGACGCATACCGGTCGTTTTCTTTGGAAAAGAGGGAGTGCAAAATGTGACACACCCCATTTTATTTAATCTAATCTTATTCTATTTTTTTCTTCTTCAAATTCGGTAAAAAGAATGTGACCAATCCTAGTAACGGCATATAAGCACAGATATTATATACATATTCAATACTCGTTTTATCCGCTAAATTACCGAGTACGGCAGATGCTACACCGGCCACTCCGAAAGCAAATCCAAAGAACAAGCCGGATATCAATCCAAGTTTGGTAGGAAGCAACTCTTGGGCATAAAGCAATATGGCAGGAAAAGCGGAAGAAAGCATCAATCCCACACAGAAGCTAAGGATAATAGTCCACAGCAGATTGGCATGGGGCATTAGTAAGCTAAATGGGGCAGCTCCTAAAATAGAAGCCCAAATCACATACTTCCGACCAATTCGGTCACCGACAGGTCCACCAATTAATGTTCCGATAGCAGTAGCTACCAGAAAGATAAATAAATATAGTTGCGAATCTTGTACGCTTACATTAAATTTATGAATCAAGTAGAAAGTATAATAACTTGTGAGACTTGCCATATAGATATATTTGGAGAAAATCAGAATCAGCAATATCGCGATTGAAAGGGCTGTCTTATCCATAGGCAAAGGAAGATGAACAGGTTTTCTGACACTGACGGTCTGTGCTTTCATCCGGTTTAGATATGATTTATACCATTTGCAAATTGGGTACATCACTCCGATAGCAGCTAAAGCCACAAATGCAAATACGATGAGATGTTGTCTGCCATAAGGAGCCACCAACAGAGCAACCAGTAAAGGACCTAATGAACCTCCGAAGTTACCACCTACCTGAAAGAGTGATTGTGCTAGTCCACGTTTCCCGCCGGAGGCAAGGAATGTGATACGGGAGGCTTCCGGATGCAGTACGGAAGAGCCAATTCCGATTAAGAATACGGAGGCTAATATCCAGTATAGATTATCAGAGAATGCTAAGTTTATCAAACCAATCAGTGTAAAGCTCATTCCGATAGGCAACGACCATGCAACGGGATATTTATCAAAAATGATTCCGGTAATCGGTTGAAAGACCGAAGCCGAAAGCTGATAAACCAGTGTGATAAGGCCGATTTGCGCAAAACTTAATCCTAAATCATCTTTGAATAGCGGATAAGCTGCTGAAACAATGGACTGTAAAAGATCATTGAGACAGTGTGAAAGACTTAATGCGATTAAGATGGAAAATGTAATTTTTCCTACGGGTTGTTCCTGATTTTGTACCATGATACCTATTGCTTTAGAAGTGTTCCTGAAAAATTGGCTGCAAAGGTACGCAAACTTTCCCGTTTCTCTAAGACTAAGGATTCTAAATTGTCGTTAATTCAATTTTGACTAACTGAACTATTCTCCGTACCTGCTGTTGTTAAATAAAAAAAGGAGGATTATATGGGCTTTATTTGGTATATCATTATTGGTATTGTGGCTGGATTCCTCGCAGGTAAAGTAATGCGCGGCGGAGGTTTTGGTCTTATTATAAATTTATTACTTGGTATTCTTGGAGGTGTACTGGGCGGTTGGGTATTTGCCCTTTTCGGACTGTCAGCTTCAGGATTGATCGGAAGTTTGATAACTTCCACTGTAGGGGCTATCCTTGTATTATGGATTGCTTCCTTATTCTCGAAATCTAAATAGATATTTATATAATTTATTTTTAATCCTAAAAACAGAACTTAATTATGGAATGTAGACATGGAAATTTCTGGATTGGACTCGGAATTGGGTCAATCCTCGGCGCAGTAGCTTATCGTCTTTCACGTACAGCAAAAGCAAAACAGTTGGAAAGCGAAATTTATAATGCTATCCATCGCATAGGTCGCGATGCTGAAATAGCAGCTGCTCATGCTGAAAGAAAAGCAATGGATCTTGGACTTAAAGCAGTAGAAACCGGTGCGGAAATTGCTGATAAAGTAGCGGCAGAAGCCGACAAAGTGGTCGGAAAAGCAAAAGATAAGTGGGAAAAGTAAGAATCCCAAAACGGGTAATCGATTTAAATATAATTGGTTACCTGTTTTATTTTTTGTATATTTAATCTTTTATCCCTAGCTTTATTTAGTCATCGTATCAATGTGTGTGCGAACACATTTAGGCTAATCTTCTTTATTATTATCGTTTCCTTCAAGAATTGGGAGTTACTTTCTCTCTAACTTTTCATCTGAAAAGAGTCTTTTTCTCTATACTATCTTTACTTTTTCTTATGTTTAACAACATGTATATTTTCTGTTTGTTGGAGTTAATTATTTGATTATTAATTGTATATGTTTGTTTTGATATAATGTGTGTGCGCACACACTATTGCTTAATTCAATAATTCATTTTACTTTTGCCGATGAAAAACAAGATGCTTATCAATATATGGATAAAGAGTTTTCAAATATTCGGATTGTAGACATTGCTAAGATGGCAGGTGTCTCTGTTGGCACGGTAGACCGTGTAATCCATAATCGTGGAAGAGTATCTGAAGAAAACAGGAAAAAAGTACAGGCTATCCTGGAAATGGTACATTACCAACCAAATCTGATGGCACGTTCATTAGCTGCCTCCAAAAAACAATATCATATCCTTGCAATAACTCCTTCTTTTGTGCAGGGGGAGTATTGGGAAGCTATTTCGGAAGGTATAGATAAAGCTGCGGCGGAAATGGAATCATATAATATCACCATTACCAAACTCTTTTTCGATCAATATAATAACAAGACTTTTGATGATATCATCCGAAATCTGCTGAATGAGAAAGTGGATGGGGTATTGATTGCGACTTTGTTTACAGATTCTGTTATCCGGCTTTCGCAGGAGCTTGACAGGAATGAAATACCATACGTGTATGTTGACTCCAACATTGGAGGGCAGCATCAATTGGCTTATTTTGGAACGGAATCTTATGATGCCGGAGTGATTGCTGCCAGATTATTGATGGACAGGCTTCCTTCTTCTTCCGACATATTAATGGCACGGATTATTCATAGTGGGAAGAATGATTCTAACCAGGGAAGGAACAGGCGCGAAGGTTTCTGTCATTATCTCACTGAAACAGCGTTTAATGGAAATCTGCATGAAGTAGAACTGAAAATAAATGATTCAGTGTATAACTTCATGAAACTGGATGAAATCTTTGAAGCTAATCCGAATATTAAAGGCGCTATTATCTTTAATTCAACTTGCTATATTTTAGGAAATTACCTGAAAGCAAGAGGAATGCAGGCTGTCAAACTGGTTGGTTATGATCTTATCGGCAGAAATACGCAATTACTTTCCGAAGGTGTGATAACCGCATTGATTGCGCAGCGCCCCGAGCGTCAGGGGTACGATGGTGTTAAATCATTGTGTAATCATTTGCTGTTCAAGCAGAATAGTGAGAAAGTGAATTTGATGCCTATCGATATTCTCCTTAAAGAGAATCTGAAATATTATCTGAACAATAAATTATAAACATATAAATTTATAAGAACCATGAATGAATTATTTAACGTAAAAGACAAAGTAGTTGTTATCACCGGCGGAGCTGGTATTTTAGGTAAAGGTATTGCTGCGTATCTCGCAAAGGAAGGCGCAAAAGTGGTTGTACTCGACAGAAGTGAAGAAGCTGGAAAAGCATTGGTAGACAGTATCAAAGCAGAAGGAAATGAAGCAATGTTCCTTTACACTGATGTGATGGATAAGGAAGTGCTGGAAGGCAACAAAGTGGAAATTATGAAAGCTTATGGCCGTATTGATGTTTTGTTGAACGCTGCTGGAGGTAACATGGCAGGTGCAACTATCGCTCCGGATAAAACTTTCTTTGATTTACAGATTGACGCATTTAAGAAAGTGGTGGATTTGAACCTTTTCGGTACAGTATTGCCTACAATGGTATTTGCTGAAATTATGGTAGAACAGAAGAAAGGTTCTATTGTAAACTTCTGCTCTGAATCAGCTCTTCGTCCATTGACTCGTGTCGTTGGTTATGGTGCAGCTAAAGCAGCTATTGCTAACTTTACTAAATACATGGCTGGAGAACTGGCATTGAAATTCGGTAATGGCTTGCGCGTAAATGCAATTGCTCCAGGCTTCTTCCTGACTGAACAAAACCGTACATTATTGACTAATCCGGATGGCTCTCTGACTGATCGTTCAAAAACAATTCTCGCTCATACTCCATTCAACCGTTTCGGTGAGCCGGAAGATCTTTATGGAACAATCCATTATTTGATTAGCGATGCTTCCAACTTCGTAACAGGTACAGTAGCTGTAATCGATGGTGGATTTGATGCATTCTCAATTTAATAAATGGGGAATTGGGAATTAAAAATAGAGAATTGGCTGCGTAGCATCCGTATGCCGACTCTCAACTTTTAATTTTCAACTTTGATTTCTTAATTCTTAATTTTCAATTCTTAATTTAATAACAATATGTATTTATGTGAACAAACTTGGCGCTGGTATGGTCCTAACGACCCCGTTAGCTTGTGGGATATTAAGCAGGCAGGCGCTACCGGTATAGTAAATGCTCTTCATCACATTCCGAATGGTGAAGTGTGGACAGTAGAAGAGATCATGAAACGTAAGCAAATGATTGAAGAAGTAGGTCTGACATGGTCTGTGGTAGAAAGTGTACCTGTACACGAACATATCAAGACACAGACTGGTGACTTCATGAAATACATTGAAAACTATAAGGAAAGTATCCGTAATCTGGCGAAGTGTGGCGTAATGGTAGTTACTTATAACTTTATGCCCGTACTGGACTGGACACGTACTGACCTTGCCTATACAATGCCTGATGGCTCTAAAGCTCTTCGTTTCGAAAAGGCGGCTTTTGTAGCCTTTGACCTTTTCATCCTGAAACGTCCGAACGCAGAAAAAGATTACACTCCTGAAGAAATAGCTAAAGCAAAAGCTCGTTTCGAACAAATGAGCGAAGATGATAAGAAACTGTTGGTTCGCAATATGATTGCCGGACTTCCAGGCTCGGAAGAAAGTTTCACTGTAGAACAATTCCAGCAGGCATTAGACCGTTATAATGATATTGACGCTGAAAAGCTCCGTTCCAACTTGATTTTCTTCTTAAAAGAAATTGCGCCTGTTGCCGATGAAGTAGGCGTGAAGCTGGTGATTCACCCGGATGATCCTCCTTACACTATTTTAGGTTTGCCACGCATTTTGAGTACGGAAGAAGATTTCAAAAAACTGATTGAAGCCGTGCCTAACGAATCCAATGGCCTTTGCTTGTGTACAGGTTCTTTCGGAGTACGTGCCGACAATGACCTTGCAGGCATGATGGAACGTTTCGGTGATCGTGTAAACTTTGTTCACCTGCGCAGCACACAACGTGACGAAGAAGGAAACTTCTATGAAGCGAATCATCTGGAAGGGAATGTAGATATGTACAATGTGATGAAGAGCCTGATTCTTCTGCAACAACGTCGTAAATGCTCTATCGCTATGCGTCCCGACCATGGTCATCAGATGATTGATGATTTGAAGAAAAAGACAAATCCGGGATATTCTTGTCTGGGACGTCTTCGCGGACTGGCAGAACTTCGTGGCTTGGAAATGGGTATCGCTAAATCTATTCTTTAGTTGAAGTTTTAATTAGCACTTTATTATAAAAACACTATGACTATTATTGATCGTGATAATAGTTGTAGTGTTTTTTTTATTTATTCTTTTTCACTTGTTGAGGGATAAGTGAGGCGAATAAGTCTCCAACATGCGTATCTTTATCGGCTTTTTTTGCTTTCTTCGGTTTGGGAGGATCGGGGATAATAAGCAAAGCTATTTGTGCACAAGCTTCTGCGTCAGCAAGTGCGTGGTGGTGATTCTCTAAATTATATCCGCACCGTTCTGCTACCGTATGCAATTGATGATTGGGCAGATCTTTTCCGAAAACTTTTCTGGAAGTACGGCAGGTACAATAAAATTTGTAATTAGGATAAGTCATGTCATACAATTCGTGAACTGCCCGAAGACAACCTTCATCAAAAGGACTATTGTGTGCAACAAGTGGCAATCCATCTATCAACGGTTTGATTTCAGCCCATACATCAGGAAAATCTTCGGCTTCCATCGTATCGTCATAAGTTAATCCGTGGATAGCCGTTGTCCATTGCGTATAATAATTAGGAGCAGGACGAATGAGACGATAGATTTTATTCACGATCTTACCGTCTTTTACAATGACAACACCTACACTACAAACACTTGTACGTTTACCATTGGCTGTTTCAAAGTCGATGGCTGCAAAGTTCCTCATTTATTTCCTTGTTTTAGAGAAACAAAGATAATACAAAAAAGGGTCATGCAAAATATAGAAATAAGATTGATAACCAGGAAATTTATTGATTTTAATGAAAATGAATGTTTTTAATGGATGTTTTCAGTGAAATACCTTTCTTGTTGTGAAAATTATGCTATTTTTGCCAAACATAAACAAAAAAGCATGAACAAAACCTACTTCAAATATAAATACGTTTTAATATTCATTCTTTCATTGATTGTTTTTATAGGTGGACTAAATTATAAACACTGGTATGTTACTGACAATTTGATGGTAAAGCGTATTTCCCTGATTTACTCCATATCTAAAGATGATATTGGCAACAGAAATATAGAAAAGTTGTTGTATCAGGAGTTTCAGAAACAAGGGATAGAGGTAATGTTTGATAAGTTTTATTTTGATTGTAGCAAATATGATGAGAAAGAGCGGATAGAACATGTAAGGGAATATCTTGAATTTCTAGAAAGTAAATCGACAGACCTTATTCTGACCGTTGGTGATCAGGCAACTAATTCTTTATTATCTACCCGTCACCGGTTATTATCTTCTATTCCCGTGGTAGCTTGTAATGTGCATTTTCCTAATGAAGAACTGATAGAAGAATATGATTCGCAGAAAGTTTATGTATTGCGTGATAGTCCCGATCTGAAACGTAATATCGACTTTATAAAAACATTGTATCCCCATAATGATATGGAGATTATTTATAATATAGATCTGACCTTTCTTGGACATAAATCTTTCGATAGCCTTTCCCGAGTGGTTGACAGGAAGAATGTGAGAGTTTTGGGTTATCAAAAAGCATTTGTGCAAGAGTGTGATTATAAGCATTTGACGGAGATGATTGAATATTTTAATCTGACCCCCGGTTTGATAAATGATAATGTTAACAAGAATGGTCTGACAATAAGTCTTTGCCCCTTTCGTTATATAAAAGGATCTTCTTTGTTAGTAATGTTGAAACAATCAAAGAGAAGACAACAAAATCAAGCGTTTTTACTGGATAAATTAGATATGCTGGCAATTCCGATAGTAACAGCTTTAAATATTCCTTCTTTTAGTTGTATTCGTGAAGGTTTCGGTGAAAATGCTAAGATTGTCGGCGGTTATATGGCTACAGAGGGTATTACGGCGAAGGCTTCCGCTAGCCTTGCTGCACGCTTATTAAAGAAAGAAAAAATAGGAATGCCTAAAATAAGAGATTTAGAAAAAGAGTATGTACTGGACTGGACATATTTTTCTGAATATGCGGGTGATATTAGTAATGTTCCGCAAAATGTCCGTATAATCAACTATCCCTTTTATGATCGTTATCGAAAAGAACTTTATTTGTTGGGTGGGTTGTTTGTTTTCTCTTTTATTTTGGTAACCATTAGTTTGTTACGTACACATCGCCGTTCGTTGATGGAGCGTAAGAATCTTCAAATGCTGGAAGAAGCGCACAAACGATTGACTCTTTCTATGAATGGCGGGAAAATTTCACTTTGGAATATTCAAGAAGGTGTTCTTGAATTTGATGATAATTATGTACGATTGGTTGGCATGGAACAACGGAGATTTACAAAAGAGGATATTATGAGATATACCCATCCTGATGATGTACAATTGCTTAGCTCATTCTACGAAACATTATATCAGTCTCCCAGTATGCAAATACAACGAATACGTTTTTGTTTTGGAGGGAAAGAGGCAGATTATCAATGGTATGAACTTCGATGCAGTACCTTGAAAGATGCCCAGGGGGAGATTATGTTGGCAGGCATTATGCAGAATATTCAAAACTTGGTAGAGCATGAACAACAGTTGATTCTAGCGAAACAGATAGCAGAAAAAGCAGAGCTGAAACAGTCGTTTCTAAATAATATGAGTCATGAAATCCGTACACCGCTCAATGCTATCGTAGGTTTCACAAATTTATTAATAGGTGAGGGGGCTGATGAAATAGAACCGGAAGAGAAAGCTGCCATGATTGAAATAGTCAATAATAATAATGAGTTGCTTTTGAAACTGGTGAATGACGTATTAGAGATATCTCGTTTAGATTCAGGCAACTTATCCTTTGATATAAAGGAACATAACATTACGAAAATAATAAAGGAGATTTATGTCACTTACCAAACATTGATTCAGCCTTCATTATGCTTTATCCTTGAACTTGATGAAACAGTTTCCTTACCCGTTAACATCGATTGCTTCCGTTTCACTCAAGTCATCTCTAATTTCCTGAATAATGCAAATAAATTTACCAAAGAAGGAACTATTACTTTGGGGTGCAGAATATATAAAGAGCATCAGGAAGTTTGCGTTTACGTAAAAGATACTGGCAAAGGGATTGATGATAAAGAACTAATGATGATTTTTGATCGTTTTTACAAGACTGATGAATTTGAGCAGGGGAGTGGTTTGGGACTTTCCATTTGTAAAGTGATTATTGAACGACTGGCTGGACGTATAGAAGTGCATTCAGAAGTAGGAAAAGGAAGTTGTTTCTCCGTTATTTTGTCTTTGGCAAATATAATTTAGTACAATAAACAGAAGGTATTTAAAAGAAAAAAGCAAATAATGAAAGATAAGTTCAAACCCTGGCAGAGGTGGGTACTATTCGCTCTTGCAATGGCTGTTATTTTTGCATCGGGAGTAATTATTTCATTCCTGATGGAACACAGCGCAGAGGTTGTAAATATAGACTATAAGAAAAAGATAAAAATAAACGGAATAGAAGCACGCAGCATTATTTTTGCTGAAAACTATCCACGTGAATATAAGACGTGGGTGGATACGACATCGACCGATTTGCACAGTAGATTAAATGGAAGAACTTCTATCGACGTTTTAGCACAACGTCCTGAAATGGTCATATTATGGGCTGGATATGCTTTTTCTAAGGATTATTCAACACCGCGCGGGCATATGTACGCTTTACAGGATATTGTTCATTCACTTCGTACTGGTGCGCCTATGGGGGTTGCTGACGGTCCTCAATTTGCAAGTTGCTGGGTGTGTAAAAGTTCTGATGTTCCCCGTATGATAGAAGCTATTGGGGTAGATTCCTTTTATAATAATAAGTGGGCTGCATGGGGAGCCGAAATTGTAAACCCTATAGGATGTGCCGATTGTCATGAACCTAAAAATATGGATTTGCATATCAGCCGTCCGTCGCTCACTGAAGCTTTTAGCCGTCAAGGTAGAGATATCACTCATGCTACTCCACAGGAAATGCGTTCATTGGTCTGTGCACAGTGTCATTCGGAGTATTATTTCAAGGGGAATATAAAATATCCTACTTTTCCTTGGGATAAGGGCTTCACTGTTGAAGATTTGGAAAAGTATTATGATGAAATCGGATTTACTGATTATATTCATAAATTGAGCCGTGCCCCTATATTAAAGGCTCAACATCCTGATTATGAAATTTTCAAGATGGGCATACACGCCCAGCGTGGTGTGTCGTGCGCTGACTGTCACATGCCTTACAATGATGAAGGAGGGATAAAATATAGCGATCACCATATTCAGAATCCGTTAGCAGTGACTGAACGCACTTGTCAGACGTGTCATCGTGATAATAAAGAGACGCTCTGTAAAAATGTATACGAACGTCAGCAAAAGGCAAATGAGTTGCGTACACTTTTAGAAAAGGAGTTGGCAAAAGCACATATTGAAGCGAAGTTTACTTGGGATATAGGAGCTACAGAAAATGAAATGCAAGAAGCCTTGCTGTTAATTCGTCAGGCACAGTGGAGATGGGATTTCGGCGTATCTTCTCATGGCGGTTCTTTTCATGCCCCGCAGGAAACCATGCGTATTTTGGGGCATGGCTTAAATAAAGTATTCCAAGCTCGTATGCTTATCAGCAAAGTGCTTGTTGCGCATGGATATACAGATAATGTACCGCTTCCGGATATTACAACGAAAGAAAAAGCACAGCAATATATTGGTTTGGATATGGCTGTTGAAAAGGCGGACAAAGATAAATTTCTCAAAGAAATTGTCCCTGAATGGCTTCAAAAGGCAAAGGCAAACGGGCGTATTGTGAATTAGAATTTATTTTCACTATATTTGCCTGTAATATAAATCCAATAAGATTATGTCAACAAAAACAATGAAAGAGAAAGCAACCGAGTTGTTGCAGAGGTGTGAAGTGGTAGTGCTTGCTTCTGTAAATAAAGAGGGATATCCCCGTCCTGTGCCGATGAGTAAGATTGCAACAGACGGAATTTCTACTATTTGGATGTCTACCGGAGCGGACTCATTAAAGACTATTGACTTTCTGGCAAACCCGAAAGCCGGATTATGTTTTCAGGATAAGGGAGACAGTGTAGCCTTAACGGGAACTGTGGAAGTGGTAACCGACGAGAAGATGAAACAAGAACTTTGGCAGGACTGGTTTATCGAACATTTTCCTGGAGGTCCTACCGATCCGGGCTATGTGCTGCTGAAATTTGAATCGAATCACGCAACTTATTGGATTGAAGGGACATTTATTCATAAGAAGCTGGACTAATCTCTTCATACGGTCCTATTCCCGTGCGATCTGGAAATAAGAAGAGAGAAACATTCTTTCCTTTCGAAGAAGAATGTCTCTCTCTTTTTGATGATAGTTGGATAGATAGTATATCTATTCTTCGTGTTTCATTTAGAATTCGAACTTCTCCAGTTTCATTTCAGCTAATTCCTGAATGATACCTACGTACTTGCTGAAATGAGAAGATTTCTCGTGAGCTGCCAATACTTCAGCATTCTGCCATGTTTCACAAATCATGAAAACGTCGTGACGGGTACTGCTTTCGAAAGTATCATAAGCAATGCATCCTTCTTCCTTCAGAGAACAAGCAGTCAGTTCTTTAGCTGCCTCAATCGCTTTTTCGCGGTTTGTCTCGCTTACGCGGACGAAAACATTTAATCTAATCATAGTCTTTATTATTAAATGATTAAAAATAGCTTTATCACATCTTTGGTAATAAATCGCAGGCAAAGATACTATTTTTGTGCTTTTTCGGATACCTTGTTCTTTAAATTTCACCAAAACGTCATATAATCATAAAAAACGATTATATTTGCCCTTGAAATCAAAAAGCAACTATTTTGGGCGCAACTTTTAAATTTGTTCTGGCTTAATATTAGCCTCACGAACCACAGGCTAATTTCTTTCGTTTGAGTAATTCCACTCGAACCGGTTTTTCATTTTGTTATTTTTATTATTTACTGCATGGTTTCTCGAAACGTATGCGATATGAAAACGAATGGAAAATTTCGTAAGAAATAGTAAGCAGAACATAGAAAAAGAGATTGAAAGAATTGAGCGACAGCCGATTGCCCCACTAGATAAGATTAAGCAGATTATTGATGTCATACAGATGTCTCTTATTCTGTTGAAATCCGCCGTTGCCGAATACCAATTCCCGAATCCGAAAGAAGAGATTCTTTTCTTTAAGACCTGGAAACCACAGATTTCCGGGCTGTTGATGTTTTATGTCCGCTTGTATCAGATTGAAAATAAGCGTATCGGCGAATCTCCGTCTTCCCAATGCAAATATCTGAAGTCGGAACTGGAGAACCTGAAAAAATACTTCCTGAATAATTCTTTCTATGATTATTACCATACCGGCAGGACGGAACTCGACGAACAATATTTTGTCAGAAGAAACTATGATATTCTTGCAGACACCCGTTTCGGGTTGCTGGACAGGGATTCTTCTTTCACTACCCTGCATGATTCAAGTGTGGCTGAAATCATAGCCAACAATCGTTTGGCGGAATACCTGTCTGCTCAAATAGAGATATTATCAGAGGAACTTCATTTGAAATTCACCTCAATGGTAGAAAACCGGCTATTGCAGTGGACGGACAGCAAGGTTGCTTTGGTTGAGTTTATCTATGCCCTGTATGCGGGCAAATGCTTCAATAATGGAAATACCAGTTTAAAAGACATAGCCTTCTGCTGCGAGACTCTTTTCAATATTGAGATCGGAGACTTTTATCGCATATTCCTGGAAATCAGAAACCGGAAGAAGAGTCGGACGCAGTTTCTTGATAAGTTGAAAGATAAAATTATAAAGATGATGGATGAGCTGGACAAATAAATTTCATGCCGTCTTGTGACATCTTGTGAATTATACAAATGGCTAATATCCAACTTTGCGGAGAAAAAGATTTGATTCACAAAGAAAGATAATAGCTTTTGTATAATTATGGAAACAACATTTACATGGGAGATAAAGGTGAAGAATACTCCTTTATTGATTAAGAAATGCAGCCACTGCGACGGTGACCGCTTTTATTGCAGTGATAAGTTCAGAATGAATGCACAGAAAAAGAACATTGATGTCTGGCTGATTTACAGATGCGTGAAGTGCGATAACACTTGTAATATGACTTTGCTGTCACGCACCAAACCGAACTTGATTGATAAAAAACTGTTTCATAGCTTTTCTATGAATGATAGGGAAGCGGCCTGGCAGTATGCTTTTTCAGCCGGAATGGCAAGTAAGAACAAGCTTCAAATAGACTACGATAGCGTTGAATATGAGGTGATAAGTAATATCTCCTTCGAAGATATTATGAATATGAACAACGCGATAATAAGTATTCGGATCGAATGTGATTTTGAATTGAACCTAAAATTATTATCATTGATAAAAAGGTGTTTTTCTCTTTCCACTACCCGGTTGAAGCATTTGTTTGAAGAAGGAAATATTTCTTTGCTTTCCGGTAAGACGTCTCCAAAGTGTAAGGTAAAGAATGGAGATATAATTTTGATAGATCGAAAAAGCTTGATTGATATTTGGGGATAAGATCGATTTTACAGTTTTTTTTAATAGCTTTGTGATATAATCATTCGGATGCTGTAAATGAGGTTGTACTATAAAATCAAAGATATGAAAAAGGTATTTTTATTAGCTTTTGTTTTGTTTGCATGGAGTATGGTTGTCAATGCTCAAGAGAGTGATGGGAAATATATTGAAGTGACAGGTTCTTCGGAGATTGAAGTCGTTCCGGATGAAATACATTTTCTGATTCAGATTAAGGAGTATTGGCAGGAAGAGTACACAGGTAAATCTAATAAAGAAGAAGATTTTCGGACAAAAGTGCCATTGGCTATGATTGAAAAGGATTTGCGTCGGAGTTTGCGCAAAATCGGAATAGCGGATGATGCTATCCGTACACAGGAAATAGGGGATTATTGGCGCCAGAGAGGAAAGGAATTTCTGATAGGTAAGCAATTGGATATCCGGTTGACCGATTTTGAGCAGATTAATTCCATTATCCGTTCTGTCAACACATGGGGAATTGAGTCCATGCGCATCGGAGAATTGAAGCATAAGGATTTGCTAATGTATCGGAAGCAAGGTAAGATTGAAGCATTGAAAGCTGCCCGTGAAAAAGCATCTTACTTGGTGGAAGCGATGGGGCAGGAATTGGGTGAAGTGATTCGTATTGTAGAACCTGTTGATAATAATATAAGCCGTTATCTTCCTTTTCAGGCACAGAGCAATGTCAGCATGGGGACGGCTGCTACCGAACAGTACCGTGTCATCAAGTTGAGATATGAAATGACTGCCCGTTTTGCCATCAAATAAAAAATGCCTATCTTTGTGGCATGACTAAAAATAATAAATCGGATTTGGTTTGATAAACAATCTGTGTTTCTGACACAGGTTGTCCTTTCGTTTGCTCTCGGATGATTCCATTCGAGGGTGTTTTCTATGTTTTTATAAATTCAATTTTTAACTTGCGTACAATGGTGTGAAAAGCATTGTTATGCTTTTCAACGTGTGCGCTCTATATATTAAGATCATGAATAACGAAAATCAAACAATTCACAAATCCGACGATAACCTAACTATTTATGGTTGGAATGAGAAACTCAATCAGCTAAAACAAGAATCAATATATAGTGCCCTTGCTCATGGGCGTGTTTCCATTGTACACCGTACTTGCTACGAGGTAATTTCCGGAAACGGATTGTTTCAGTGTGAACTCACGGGAAATATGATGTATGGAAAATCGGATGATGAATTACCTTGTACAGGTGATTGGGTCATTTTTCAACCGTTCGATGAACATAAAGGGATTATAGTTGATAGTTTGCCTCGTGAGCGGACATTGTATCGCAAGAAAAGTGGCACGGTTGCTGATAAGCAGGCCATTGCTTCTTATGTCGATAAGGCATTTATTGTGCAGAGCCTTGATGATAATTTCAATGTTCGCAGGGTAGAACGCTTTATGGTTCAGATAATGGAGGAAAATATCAGCTCTGTATTGGTTCTTAATAAAGCCGATTTAGAATTTGACAGACAGAGTGTTGAGGAACAAATAAAACATATCTCCAGTCAGATACCCGTATTTTTCACGAGTATTCATCAGCTCGAAACAATTGTCCGGTTACGGAAGTCCATATCGGAAGGCGAAACGGTTGTGTTTGTCGGTTCTTCGGGTGTCGGGAAAAGCTCTTTGGTGAATGCTCTTTGTGAAAAGCCGGTATTGCTCACATCTGATATAAGCCTGTCCACAGGAAAAGGCCGTCATACTTCGACCCGTCGTGAAATGGTATTGATGGACAGTTCGGGTGTTTTAATCGACACTCCGGGCGTCCGTGAATTTGGCTTGGCCATTGACAATCCCGATTCTCTTGCCGAAGTGTTGGAAATCTCTGACTATGCTGAATTGTGTCGCTTTAAAGATTGCAAACATATCAACGAACCGGGCTGTGCTGTTTTAGAAGCAGTCAACAGTGGTGTATTAGATTATAAAGTTTATGCGAGCTATCTGAAACTTCGCCGGGAAGCGTGGCACTTTTCTGCTTCCGAACATGAGAAACGCAAAAAAGAAAAATCATTTACCAAACTCGTGGAAGAAGTGAAGAACCGCAAGGCAAATCGTTGATCTCTATTGAGACGATGCAGGTATCTCCGGATGCCTGCATCGTGTTATACTAACTTAAGCTTATATCTATTGGGGATTTACATTTATGAAGAGTTTTTTTATTACTTAACGTGAGTTCGAAATAAAATCAAAAAATAGCAAGTTGTCCGTCATTGACAAAATTTAGGTCAATGGCGGGCTTCT
>NZ_JAJKHN010000081.1:0-29035 GCF_020982715.1 Bacteroides sp. 1_1_30 | reverse complement strand
TATACTATCTCCTTTTTTATCCTCAAAAAAAAATACGAAAGTTATAAATCTACCCTCACCAACCCTCACCTTTGACCCATATCTTATAATAAAAAGATAACGGGGAATCTTAAAAACTCAATCATCTTTTTCAGATTTACCACAACGTTTCCAGAATACTCTATTATTTTATTCAAAACTGTGCGGAAATGAATGAAACCTTGCTTTCTAACTGCTGATTACTCATTATTTCTTTATCCGTACGTTTACTGTTTGGGTAGTGTTACCGAGAAATATGGATTGGGCGTATGTTGTTCGAAGATGATAGCTTTCATCTTTTCTACAACGTCCGGATGTTGGAGTGCTATGTCAGTATCTTCGTGAATGTCCGTTTTTAAGTTGTAGAGGAACGGTGTTCCTTTTTTTACCACCATCTTCCAATCGTCCATGCGTACGGCAATCTGGTCTGTTTCATCAAATTCCCAATACAGGAAATCATGTTTCTTTTGCTTTTTCTTACCCAGCAGTGTGGGAGCAAAAGAAATCCCATCGAAATAATCGACTTCTTTTTCTTTATTGCGATATTTCTTTTCGTAGTCCTTGATGCCGATCACTTCGCAGAATGTGGGCATTAAATCATAAAAAGCACAGATATGATCGTTCACTTTACCTGCCGGTATGTGTCCCGGCCAACGCGCGATAAACGGAATACGTATTCCTCCTTCATGACACTGGCGTTTTAATCCACGTAGTTTTCCGTCTCTGCCGAAGAAAGTAGGGTCGGCTCCGCCTTCTTCGTGAGGGCCGTTGTCACTGGAGAAAATAACCAATGTGTTTTCGTCCAGCCCTTTCTCTTTCAGCTTTTTCAGGACTTCACCCACGTAATAATCCAGACGGGTAATCATTCCTGCAAATTGAGCATGGGTGTGCGTAATAGCATTGTATCGTGAGCCTTCGCTTCCTTTAAACTCTTTGTCCGGGTTGAATTTGGCTTTGTATTCATTCAGGATAGAATCTTCCGGTTGAACGAGTTCCGCATGAGGCAAGGTGTAAGTCAATATGCCGAAAAACGGTTGTTGGTCGTCTTGTTGGTCCAGCCACTCCAATGCTTTCTGATGAATCATGTCGGCCGAGTATTGCGGACGTTTCTGGTAGTCGGGACCATACATCGGATATTTGATGTTTTCATTCATCACCACACGCACCACTCCGGTGTCGCCCAACGCTTTACTATAACGGTTCAGGAAATTGGGGTAGTAGAGATGAGCCTGAAATTGACAGATGTAACCGTAATATTCATCTATTCCCCGTTTGTCGGGAGTAGAACGCGAGCCTTCATATCCTCCCGCCCATTTGCCGAACATACCCGTGGTATAGCCATTGTCTTTCATTATTTCCGGCAAGATTACATGGTCGGAATCATAAGGATGTTGTCCTACTATCGAATATTCTTGGTTTTGCCCATACAACACGATCGGTACATTTTTCCAGTATTCTTTGTTGCCTCGCACCTCACAGTGGCCTGAATGTTGCCCTGTCATGAATGAAGCTCTGGAAGGCGCGCTGACGGGACTGCCGGCGTATGCCTGTGTAAAACGCATACCTTCATTGGCCATGGTGTCTATATGAGGGGTGCGGATAAATGGTTGACCGTAACAGCCTAAATCTCCATATCCCATGTCGTCACAAAGAATGAAAAGAATATTGGGTTGGGTGTTCTTTTTCTGTCCATTGGCAGTTAAGGTAGATAGAAGCAGCGTGCCGCCTATCAACGAGATTGATTTATAATTCATCATATTATGCAATTAAATAAGGTTAAGCTGGTTAGAATGAAATGCCTCTCTAAGGCTTTGTGACTGTCTTTATGAGGCATTTCATCATTCTATATCCTGAATCTATTTTCCGATTAAATCTTTTCCTTCGCGTACGCTTTGAAGGATATTTTGCAGTTCGGCCACTTTCTCCGGCATATTCTTTGCGTAGTTGGTCACCTCTTTCACTTCTTTCATTTTATAAAGCTGCGGTTCTTTAGAGTTTCCGGTTTCTATCTTCGGTCCCCACTGGATCATTTTCGGTCCGTCATTCGGTTCGATGTACTTCCAGTCTTTGGTGCGGACGGACAGCGTGTGGTTGGAAGCCTGCTCTATTACCCACGGGCGGTCTGTCTTTTCTTTACCTAGCCAACTTCCCAGATAGTTGTAGCTATCCGGTGCAGTGCTTTTAGGCATTGTAGCTCCGGTGAGGGAAGCCAGAGAAGCCAACCAGTCTACTTGCGAAACCAACAGGTCTGAAGTCATGCCTTTTTCTGCTCCCGCAGGCCAGCTGACAATGGCGGGAATACGCGTGCCTCCTTCGAAGGCGCTGTATTTGTTGCCCCGTAACGGTCCCGCAGGGCTATGACCGTTGAGCAGTTCTTCTGCTTTGTCGTCGTATCCGTCGTCTACCACCGGGCCGTTGTCACTTGAAAGAATGATGAGCGTATTTTCTCTTAAACCCAATTTCTCTAATGTATTCAGAATTTCACCGACACAATAATCGAACTGTACGATAGCGTCGCCTCTTAATCCCATCGGGTTTTTACCTCTGAAACGGTCGTGAGGAAAGCGGGGAACATGTACGTCGTTAGTGGCAAAGTAGAGGAAGAAAGGTTTGTTTTTGTTCTCCTCAATAAACTGAATGGCATGTGTCGTTAATGAATCAGCAATGTTTTCGTCTTTCCAGAGTGCTTTTCCTCCGCCTTTCATGAAACCGATGCGGGAAATTCCGTTGACGATAGACATGTCGTGACCGTGACTTGGCTTGAGGTTGTAAAGTAATTCAGGATTACTTTTTCCGGTAGGTTCGCCCTCGAAGTTCTTTTGATAACTTACTTCGATAGGAGCACTCGGATCGTAGTTGGCAACTTTTCCGTTTTCGATATAGACACAAGGCACGCGGTCGGCTGTAGCTGCCATGATATAATGATAGTCGAATCCTAAATCACCTAATGCGCAAGGCAACGGAGCATTCCAGTCTTGAGTAGCGGTTTTATCTCCAAGTCCCAAATGCCATTTGCCTACTGCGGCAGTAGCATAACCGACACTTTTGAACATATCTGCCATGGTGTATTGCTCGGGGCGGATAATCATCCCGGCATTTCCTGCCGCTACATCCGTTCCTTCTTTGCGCCAGGCGTATTCTCCTGTCAGCATGGAATAGCGGGAAGGGGTACTGGTGGCGGCTGTTGCATGAGCGTTGGTGAAAAGAATTCCGGATTTTGCCAGCCGGTTGACATTAGGGGTTTGCACGTTTTTAGCTCCGTAACATTCCAAATCGCCATAACCGAGATCATCAGCATAGATAAATACGACGTTGGGTGTTTTTGACTTTGTCGGTGTAGTGTTTTCCGGTGCTTTGTTAGTGGCTGTTGCAGTGCAGGCAACAGTGGACATAAGGGTTAGAATGAAAGGTTGTTTCATTGTTTTTGGGGGTTAAGTGTGTTATTATTAGTAGAAAAAGATGTGTCTGTTCTTTGCCGGACACATCTTTTTCATCGTCTGTTTAACTTAATTCAATGATTTCTTCATTGCAGTTCGTCAGCTTTTCTATTCCTTCGTTGGTTACTACCCAAGAGTTTTCAATGCCTACGGGGCCTACACCCGGAATAACGATTTTCGGTTCGAGGGCAAAGACCATGCCCGGTTCTAATTGTTGTTTCATGCGGGGAGCCAATACCGGAGCTTCATTAATTTCGAGTCCGATACCGTGGCCGATAAACTTGGCTTGTTGCCCTGTTCCCATAAATTTGTCGGCAAATCCGGCTTCTTTGGCTATTTCGACAGCTATGTCGTAAAGCACTTCACAAGCAATGCCCGGTTTGGCGATGGAAGCTATCTTTGTTTGGATATCCAAACAAACCTGATGGGCGGTGTAAGCCTCTTCGGGCAGCTTTCCTATTGAGAATACGCGGCTCATATCGTTCATGTAGCCGTTGAAGTTACCTCCCAAGTCCACCATAACGCTCTGACCTTCCTTTAGCGGAGTTTTATTTGCTCCTCCCGGCAAAGCAGGATCAAGTCCCTGTCCACCTAAAGCAAAATCATAGGGCGAGGGGTATCCGGCATTGTCTCCGGTCAGTACGCTACCCATGAATATTTCCATGCTGCGTCCGAATACCCGGAAAATTCCGAGGCAACCTTGCAGACGCATCAGGCGTTCTATTTCAATGGAAAACTCGATGTCCGTCATACCGGGGCGATATACGCTTGGAATCTGCTCGTATGCCTTGGCGTGGGCAATGCCCGAACGGCGGAACATCTCAATTTCTACAGGTGTTTTTACGCTGCGTGCCTGACGAATCAACGGGGTGCCATTTACAACTTCTGCTTCCGGAAACAGGCTGGCCAGACGGCAATATTCCGTATAAGGGAGCTCGTCACCTTCTAACATCAGTTTGGTTGGCATCGGCAATCCTTGTTCTTTCAACAGGTCAACGATTTGTTCCGGTTTGCGAATCGAGAACGAATGTTCTCCTGTGATATTATTAGGGCGTTTGAAAAATAATAGTGCAGGCGAATGAAGGGGGAGGTAAAGATAGCCACTGACTACACAGCCATACGTGTAAATTAAATTTGCATTACAAGTGATAAGTGCGGCGTCAATGCCCTGTGACACCATCAGACTGCGAATCTTGTCACGGCGAAATTTCAATTCGGGTTGTAGCATTTTTTATTTATTACATGATTATTAATTACAAAACTATCAATGGTAAATTATTAGTTGTGAGTTGTTTATCTGATATAACAAATTCACAAACCATTATTTAACCTATCATGCCACAAAGATAATTAATTCCAGCGAAAATAATGTTAATCTCAAAAAAATAGCGCTACCCGCGTCCTGTCACAGGAGGCGAGCAGCGCAAACCACAAATACAAATACAACTAAACAAAGTCTTCTAAATAACGCCTTGTCCCATCATTGCGTGAGCTACTTTCATAAATCCGGCAATGTTGGCACCCTTCACATAATTAATGTATCCGTCGGGTTCCGTGCCGTACTTCACGCATTGTGCATGGATGCCGTGCATGATTGCATGGAGCTTTTCGTCCACTTCGGCAGCACTCCAGCTTAGGTGCATTGCGTTTTGAGACATTTCCAAACCGGAAGTGGCAACACCGCCTGCGTTGACCGCTTTACCCGGAGCATACATTGTCTTATGTTCAATAAAGAGGTCGATTGCTTCGGGAGTACATCCCATGTTGGAAATTTCTCCGACGCAAAGTACGTCATTTTTTATGAGATTTTGAGCATCTTCTCCATTTAATTCATTCTGGGTAGCACAAGGAAGCGCGATGTCTGCTTTCACTTCCCACGGGCGCTTGCCTTCTACAAAGGTAGCATTCGGATACTGTTCTGCATAAGGGGCAACAATGTCATTACCCGACGAACGAAGTTCGAGCATATAGTCTATCTTTTCGCCGCTGATACCATCCGGATCGTAGATATATCCGTCCGGGCCGGAAATTGTAATCACTTTGGCACCCAGTTCGGTAGCTTTGGTAGCTGCTCCCCATGCAACGTTGCCGAAACCGGAAATAGCGACTGTCTTACCTTTTATATCAATACCTTTCGCTTGTAGCATCTGATTTACAAAATACAGACCACCGAAACCGGTAGCTTCCGGGCGAATCAACGAGCCTCCGAATTCTAATCCCTTACCGGTGAATGTGCCTGTAAATTCGCGAGTCAGTTTCTTATACATACCGAACATATAACCTACTTCACGTCCGCCTACGCCGATATCACCGGCTGGTACATCCATATCTGGTCCGAGGTGACGCCATAACTCCAACATAAAGGCTTGGCAGAAACGCATGATTTCAGCATCACTCTTACCGCGCGGAGAGAAATCGGAACCACCTTTTCCACCACCCATAGGCAGCGTGGTCAGTGCATTTTTGAATGTCTGTTCGAAACCGAGGAATTTCAGAATGGAAAGATTGACGGAAGCATGGAAACGGATACCACCTTTATAAGGACCGATCGCATTATTGAATTGTACACGATAACCGAGGTTGGTCTGCACCTCGCCTTTGTCGTCCACCCACGTCACACGGAAAGTGAAGATACGGTCGGGTTCTACCAATCTTTCTATGATTTTAGCTTTTTCAAATTCAGGATGTTGATTGTATATATCTTCGATAGAAAGAAGAACTTCCTTCACTGCTTGAAGATATTCAGATTCACCGGGATGCTTAGCCTCCAAAGAGGACATGATTTTCTGGATGTTCATGATACTATATTTTAAAAGGTTAATTCTGATAAAATGTCAACTAACTCACTGCAAATATAGGAAAATTTTTCAAAGTTGCTTGTTTTAATGCGGATATTTTGATTAAATAATGATAAAATGTCAATTTCTTCTGCTGAAAAACACAAAGCCCCGCAGCCTGTAATATAAAATACAGGTTACGGGGCTTGTATGTGTTTATAAATAGGAAGTGCCGCTTTAGAATTTTGGTTTCATTCCTAGATTATACATGATGAATCCGTAAATATCAGCTTGTTCTTCCAGTACTTTAGCCATTGGTTTGCCTGCGCCATGCCCGGCTTTGCTGTCAATACGGATCAGTGTCGGATTGGTACCGTCGTTGTCAGCTTGCAGGGTAGCGGCAAACTTGAATGAGTGGGCAGGGACTACACGGTCGTCATGGTCGGCTGTAGTGACCAGTGTTGCCGGATATTTCGTGCCCGGTTTCAGGTTGTGCAGTGGAGAGTAGCCTTTGAGGTATTCAAACATCTCTTTGCTGTCTTCGCTTGTGCCGTAATCACTAGCCCAGTTCCAGCCGATAGTAAATTTATGATAGCGGAGCATATCCATCACACCTACCTGCGGGATCGCTACGCGGAACAGGTCAGGACGCTGTGTCATGCAGGCACCTACCAACAGACCACCGTTGGAACCTCCTACAATGGCGATTTTATCTTTATTCGTATATTTCTGGTCGATCAGATATTCGGCAGCAGAGATGAAATCGTCGAATACGTTCTGTTTCTGCATTTTAGTTCCGGCTACGTGCCAATCTTCACCGTATTCACTACCACCGCGCAGGTTTACTTGTGCGTAGATACCTCCATTTTCGAGGAATGGAATGCGCGTGGCGCTGAAGCCCGGGTTGAGGCTGATGCCGAAGCCGCCATATCCGTAGAGGAATACAGGGTTCTTGCCGTCTTTCTTCAAATCTTTCTTATAAGTAAGGAACATCGGAATTTTTACGCCGTCTTTGCTGGCGAAGAATACTTGTTCGGTCACAAAATCATCCGAGTTGAATTGTACTTTCGGGGCACGGTATAGTTCGTAGGTGTTCTGATCCATGTCGTATTTGTAGGTAGCACCCGGTATGGTGAATGAAGTGAATCCGAAGAAACATTCTTTGTCGTCTTTGTTGCCGCTAAAGCCTACGGAACCGAGTGACGGCAGTTGGATTTCCTGAATTTGTTTACCGTCGAGACCGTAAACGTATGCGTGGTTCGAGGCATCTTTGTCATAAGTAAGGAACAGTTTGCCACCGATCACTTCCGCATTTGAAAGAACAGCTTCCGATTCGGGTACGAGCTCTTTCCAGTCTTCCAGCTTCGGACGGTTGATGTCAGCTACCATGATCCGGTTTTTCGGTGCACCGTAGTTGGTATAAATATAAATCTGGTCGCCGATAACTTCGATTGGGTAATATTGGTAGTCGAGGTCTGAAGTCAGCTGGATGAAGGGTGAATTCGGCTTTTTCAAATCCCGTATAAACAGGTTGTTACCTCTTCCGGCGCCGGATTCCGTTAGGAAGAGAATCCGTTCGTCTTCACTGGTGCTCGATGTATAGAAACGTTTCGGATAAGCAGGATTCTGATAAATCAGTTTATCTTTTGACTGTGGCTCACCGATTTTGTGATAATAGATTTTGTGATTCTCGTTCACGTTGGAGAACTCTTTTCCTTTGGACGGTGCATCATAGGCACTGTAATAGAAACCGTCTCCCTGCCAGGCAGCACCGGTGAACTTGGCCCATTCGATGTGGTCTTCCAGTAGTTTTCCGCTTTCGGTATCCATTACATAAATTTCAGACCAGTCCGAACCGCTGCGTGAAATACTGTAAGCGGTGTACTTGCCGTCGTTTGAGAAATAAAGACCGGTCAGTGCCACTGTTCCGTCGTCCGATAGTTTGTTGGGATCGAGGAAAACACGCGGTTCGCCGTCCAATGAGTCCTGCACATAGAATACACTCTGGTTCTGCAGACCGTCATTTTTACTGAAATAATACTTTCCATGTTTCTTGATCGGAGCACTGATTTTCTCGTAATCGGCCAGTGTTGTCAATCGTTTCAGCAGGTTTTCGCGGAACGGGATCTGGCTAAGATACTCATTCGTTACTTTGTTTTGTGCTTCTACCCAGGCAGTAGTGGCTGCGCTGGTGTCATTTTCCAACCATCTGTAAGGGTCGGGAACTTGTGTGCCGAAGTACACATCTACAGTGTCTACCTTTGTCGTCTCGGGGTAAACCAGCTTTTTTTGTTGGGGAGCGCATGACATCACCATGATTCCACTCATTAATAAAGTTACCTTTTTCATGTGAATAAAAAGTCTTTTTGAATAAACTTAAAGTTACAAATCTACAAAATAATAAGAGATAAACAAGTAAACTTTATAAAGAAGATGATGGAAAATGAGATTTAAAGAATTAACTTTGCAAAAGTAATCATCAAGTATAAAGGACTATGGGTAATTTTATTACGAGTATCAAGGTTAATCATATTTTTCATTTGGAGAACTTTTGTATACCAATCTCTGAAAATGAAAAAAAACATCTGATTATTACGGGAAAGAACGGAAGTGGTAAGACTATTCTGTTGAATGCAATTGTGGAGCATTTAAGTAAGGTTTGTAATGATAAGATGTTGAGTTTCTTAGATTTTAAGAAATATTTAGAGTCTAATCAAGCATGGTTGCAGCAAGCTGAGACCACTGGTGATTCGAAAAGTATTGCTTCCGGCCAGAATAACGTTGAATATTATAAAAATAGAATTGAAGAATTTTATGGAAAAGTAGAACTTTCATTCCATGATATATACTCTATACCTAAGGATTTTTTAAGTCAGGACTTTATTATAGCCTACTATGCTGATGAACGTAAGTCTCTTTTTGTAGAACCTAAGAATCCTGTTAAGCCAGATTTGAAGATGAAGACTGATCTGAAACATAATAAAGTAGATCAGTTCTTGAATTTTATGGTTGACTGTAAAGTGCAAGAGGCCTTAGCTCGTAATGAAGGAAAAACAGAGGATGCTGATTATATTCGTCAATGGTTTGTCGGCTTCCGAAATATTCTTCGTCAGATATTTGATGATACAACCTTAGAACTTGATTTCAATTATAAAGATTACTCTTTCCTTATTCAAACACGCGGAAAGTCGTTTAAATTCACCGAACTATCAGCGGGATATTCGGCTGCATTAGACATTGTAGCCGATTTAATTTTAAAAATGCAATCACAGAATAATGTGGTCCGTGCATACGAGAAAGAAGGAATTGTGTTGATTGATGAAATAGAAACGCATCTTCATTTGGAACTACAACGAGTGATTTTGCCGATATTGACTACTATTTTTCCTAATATACAGTTTGTTGTCACTACTCATTCCCCTTTTATTCTTAATTCTTTAGAGAATGCTATTGCTTTTGATTTGGAGCATCGTGAACCAATTGAAGACTTAACGGATTATTCTTATGAAGCATTAGCAGAAGGTTACTTTGGTGTTCGTACAGACTCCAGTGAGATTCAAATGCGTTTACAACGGATGGAAGAATTGATTCGTTCCGATCGGCTTTCTATTTCGGATAAAAGTGAGTTGGAAATGTATCTGCAGGATTTTGATAAGATTCCGGAAGCAGTTGCTCCTGCTGTAAAAGCTAAATATTATGATCTGAAAAGAGAGTGGCAAAATAAGAATTAATTAAGATGATTAGAATTTGTAAAAATGCAGATAAGCCACAAACTTTAGATAAGAGTTATAATACGGACGAGGTCTGCAAACAATTACTGATGGATCAGAATGATAAATGTTATCTATGCGAACGGCGTTTGACAACTGATTATCAAGTAGAGCATTTTAAATCGCAAGCCAATAATGGAGACTTGAAACAAACATGGGAAAACTTATTTGTAGCTTGTGGATACTGTAACAATAAAAAGTCGAATAAGTATGATGATATCTTAGATCCGACTCAATATGATATCGAAACTATAATAGAACATTCAAATGATTTTGTTAATCAGAAAGCAATATTTGATAGTGATAATAGAACTTCTGAAGTACTTTCAACGATAAAGTTATTGAATTTATTATTTAATGGAAAACTATCTTATAGGAATTGTCGTGAGCAACGATTTTATGATGAATTTATTCAAAAAATGAATTTCTTTTCTTATGTTGTTGATGAATATATGTCAGGTGAGAAAGAATATTATTATCCGGTTATAAAAGAACAGTTGGATATTCGTAGTGAATATTTGGGATTTAAATATGCCATTATTCATAGTAACGATTTGCTGAAACATGATTTTGGAGATATGACGATTTGGAATAAGAAAGGAGAATGACTTTATGCTTAGTAAATATAAATTAAACCAGCTTTACTTCAAAGATACACAATTCGCCAACCTGATGACAAGGCGAATTTTTAACGTGTTGTTAATCGCCAACCCTTATGACGCTTTTATGCTGGAAGATGACGGGCGCATTGATGAGAAGATTTTCAATGAATACACCTCTTTATCTTTGCGTTATCCGCCTCGTTTCTCGCAGGTATCCACAGAGGAGGAAGCATTGGCGCAGTTGGAAAATATGTCGTTCGACCTGGTGATTTGTATGCCGAGCACAGGAGATAATGACAGTTTTGATATTGGTCGTCATATCAAAGAGAAATATGAGCATATTCCTATCGTCATTCTGACTCCTTTTAGCCATGGTATTACCAAACGGATTATCAATGAAGATTTAAGTGCGTTTGAATATGTGTTCTGTTGGTTAGGCAATACCGACCTGTTGGTGTCTATTATCAAATTGATAGAGGACAAGATGAACCTGGAACACGATGTGCAGGAAGTCGGTGTGCAGTTGATTCTTTTGGTGGAGGATGGCATTCGTTTCTATTCTTCTATTTTGCCGAATCTGTATAAGTTCGTGTTGAAGCAGAGTCAGGAGTTCTCTACTGAGGCCTTGAATGCTCACCAGCGTACGCTTCGTATGCGCGGGCGTCCTAAGATTGTACTGGCACGTACGTATCAGGAGGCAATGGAAATTTATCATAAGTATCAGAATAATATATTAGGAGTAATCACCGATGTCCGTTTCCCGAAAGTGGAGCGGGGGGAGAAAGACGGTCTGGCAGGTATCAAGCTGTGTGCCGAGATACGCAAGAACGATCCGTTTGTTCCGTTGATTATCCAGTCGTCCGAATCGGAAAACTCTTCTTATGCCGCTAAGTATGGTGCCAGCTTTATTGATAAGAACTCAAAAAAGATGGACGTTGATTTGCGTCGTATTGTCTCCGATAATTTTGGTTTTGGTGATTTTATATTCCGGAATCCGGATACCGGGGAAGAGATAGCCCGTGTCCGGAATCTGAAAGAATTGCAAAACATTCTTTTTGCCGTGCCTGCGGAGTCTTTCTTATATCATATCAGCCGGAATCACGTGTCGCGTTGGTTCTATTCTCGTGCCATGTTCCCGGTAGCCGAGTTTTTGAAACCGATTACCTGGAATAGTCTTCAAGATGTGGATGCTCACCGGAAAATCATCTTTGAGGCCATCGTGAAGTATCGTAAGATGAAGAACCAGGGAGTCGTGGCAGTGTTTAAGCGAGACCGTTTCGACCGTTATTCTAACTTTGCCCGTATCGGGGATGGTTCTTTAGGAGGAAAAGGGCGTGGACTGGCGTTTATTGATAATATGGTGAAGCGTCATCCGGAATTTGAAGAGTTTGAGAACGCACGTATTGCTATTCCTAAAACGGTGGTGCTTTGTACGGATGTGTTTGATGAATTTATGGACACTAATAATCTGTATCAGATTGCGCTGTCAGATGCGGATGATGCTACGATTCTGAAATATTTTCTGAAGGCAAAGTTGCCTGACCGCTTGGTGGAGGACTTCTTTACTTTCTTCGATGTAGTGAAATCTCCGATTGCCATCCGTTCCTCATCTTTGCTTGAAGATTCTCATTATCAGCCGTTTGCAGGAATCTATAACACGTACATGATTCCTTATCTGGATGATCGGTATGAAATGTTGCGCATGCTTTCGGATGCCATCAAAGGGGTGTATGCATCAGTCTATTTCCGTGACAGCAAAGCGTATATGCAGGCTACTTCGAATGTGATCGATCAGGAAAAGATGGCTGTTATCTTGCAGGAGGTAGTTGGCAATCAATATGGCGACCGTTATTATCCGTCTATGTCGGGTGTGGCCCGTTCACTGAATTATTATCCTTTAGGAGATGAAAAAGCCGAAGAAGGAACGGTTAATCTGGCTTTGGGATTAGGGAAATATATTGTAGACGGTGGTATGACCCTTCGTTTTTCTCCCTATCATCCCAATCAGGTGTTGCAAACCAGTGAAATGGAAATCGCTCTGAAAGAGACCCAGACCCGTTTCTATGCTTTGGATTTAAAAAATGCCGGACATGATTTTTCTATCGACGATGGTTTCAATTTACTGAAACTCCATGTCAAAGAGGCGGAAAACGATGGTGCCCTGCGTTATATTGCCTCTACGTATGATCCGTACGATCAGATTATCCGAGATGGTCTGTATCCTGGGGGGCGCAAGGTGATTACTTTTGCCAATATCCTGCAACATGATGTTTTCCCGTTGGCTCGTATTCTGCAGTTGGTCTTGAAATATGGTGAACAGGAGATGCGCCGTCCGGTTGAAATTGAATTTGCAGCAACGTTAAGTCGCGAACATGATAAATCCGGAACCTTCTATCTGTTACAGATACGTCCTATCGTAGACAGTAAAGAAATGCTGGACGAAGATTTGAACGAGATATCGGATGAAGATGTGATTCTCCGCTCATATAATTCGTTGGGACACGGTATCATGAATGATATTTATGATGTGGTCTATGTAAAGACCGATAATTATAGTGCCTCCAACAATCAGGCAATTGCTTGGGAGATAGAAAAGATCAACCAACAGTTCTTGAATGAAGGAAAGAATTATGTGCTTGTCGGTCCGGGACGTTGGGGAAGCAGCGATACATGGCTCGGTATTCCTGTGAAGTGGCCTCATATCTCGGCTGCCCGTGTGATTGTGGAAGCCGGACTGACCAACTATCGGGTAGATCCCAGTCAAGGAACACATTTCTTTCAGAATCTGACTTCGTTCGGGGTAGGATATTTCACTATCAACGCCTTTATGAATGATGGTGTGTATAATCAGGACTTCCTCAATGCGCAACCTGCGGTGGAAGAAACGAAATATCTTCGTCATGTCCGCTTTGAGAAACCGATGGTGGTCAAGATGGATGGAAAGAAGAAGCAGGGTGTGGTTTTGATGCCGGAAACTTAAGTGACTGTATAATTTATATTATTCACCCGTTATTTCTATATGCCAATGGACTCATGCCAACATATCGTTTAAAGTATTTGCCGAAAAACGATGTGTTGGCAAAATTGAGTGAGTTAGAAATTTCTTGAATGGAAAGATGAGTAGACTTTAATTGTGATTTGGCATCCATGATAACCATGTGTGAAATAATTTCTGCACATGTATTTCCTGTGACTTTTTTCACTGTAGTACAGAGGTGGATATTTGAAATCTTGAGCTTTTCAGCATACCACATAACATTGCGTGTTTGATTATAATTTTGCATTACCAGTTGAGTGAAATTTTTGTAGATTAATTCGCTTTTAGATAGACATTCTTTGCTGCTTTGCATCTGGTTGTTATACATGGCAGCTATTCCTGCGTGTATGTTGTTATATAGGTGTGGAGTAATTCCTTTGCGAGTTGATTCATTAAAAAAAGTATATAATTTTATCAGGAATTGAAAATAGTCAGCTAGTAACTTTGCTCCTTCTGATTTTAATGAAATGACTGGTCGTCCTATCGTTATGAATAAAGTGTTGATGGCTGAAGGTACTAAATTAGCCTGTTCTATATATTTAGATGAGAATCCTCCGAAATAAAGTATCGGTTCACTATTTACACTGTGTATTTGAAGAATGCTTCCGGGCATAATTGTAATGAAATCATTAGCTCGCACCGTAATGCGATTTAGGTTGACTGAAGCTTCGATTTCTCCTTTCATACATAACACGAATATTTCAGCTTTTAACCGACAGGGAAAGTTTGTATATAAATTGAGCAATTCTTTATTGACTCCTGTTCCTATGAGCCATTCTTCTGGCAAATCTATTTTGGGTAATTCTTTCATTATATCATGCTTTTTACTTCGTACAAAGATATATTGATTATTGAAAATAGACTATCTTTCCTTTTTTAAATTATAATTTTGACTTGAAAAATGGTGTTTTAGAAGGTCTTTGGGGTATATTTCTTTAAAAATAGAACAGAAACAAGAAAAATAGACCTTGCGAAGGTGTGAAAATAATGGTTACTTTGCACCTGTGAAATTTTGGTATCTGTGCGATGGTATATCGTGCATATGCTTTTATTAATTAAAAAGAGAATTTAGAAATGAAAAAGAATTTATTTTATTATCTGTTTGTAGTATTGTGTACTGCGACATTGTTTACGTCTTGTAGTGATGACGATGATAATGGTAAGAATGGTGATGATCAAGTTACTGATATAAGTGGTAAATATAAAGGTAGTTTGGTCGTATCCATTGATGGAAGTGCAGCTGATCCTGTCTCTCAAGTGATATCTATTGCTAAATCAGGTGAACAAACATCACAAGTTGTATTGTCTTTGAAGAACTTTTCATTCGCCGGTCGGTTGGTCGGTGATATTGAAGTACCTTGTACGGTAGAAGAAAAAGATGGAGTGCAATCTTTTAGCGGTCAAAAGGACTTGAAGTTTACGACAGAATTTGGTCAGGCATTGGGTACACTTCCTACATCGGTTAATGGAACTGTGAAGAATGGAAAAATTAGTATGAAGATTGGTGTAACAGTTGCGCTTTTAGGACAAACGGTTGATGTTGATTTTGACGGAGATAAGATGTCTGGTAATGAAAGTAGTGAAGCGAAGATTTCTGATTTTGTTATTGATAGTGATTTTATCACAGAACAACCTGTTATTGATGATGAGAATGGAACTATTACTTTTAAGGTTAATGAGGCAGCAACTGATGATGATTTGAAAGCATTAATTCCTACATTTAATATTTCTGATAAAGCTACGGTTTCTCCTGTAAGTGGTGTTGCACAAGATTTCTCTAGTAATAAAGTTGTAATTTATACAGTGACTGCGGAAGATGGGACAATAAAAACTTATAATGCCTCTATTTCGGGATATATTATGAAGTTCTCATTTGAAGAATGGAAGACTGTTGGGACTGATCCTGCCAAACATGAGGAACCACTTCCTAGTGAGGTTTTGGCTTCAAGTGTTCAAGGGGCATCTTTATTGGGTATCTTTGGTTGGTCTGGAGGATTTCCTGTTGAAAAGACTGATGATGCTAAGGATGGGGAATATGCAATCAAATTGGTTACTTTAGATACTCATGAAATTTCATCCTCTTTTGTTCCTGCCTTAACAGCTGGTTCTCTTTTTACTGGCACTTTTAATGCCGGGCCAGCAATGAGTGGAGATCAATTGTCTTGTACAAGGTTTGGTGTTGAGTATAATAAGAAACCGTTAACTTTGAAGGGATGGTATAAATATACTCCCGGGGATAAATATATGAATGGTACAGACAAGAAAAATGTAACCTATCCAGAAGGAACAGATGAATGTGCTATTCAAGGTGTGTTGTATGAAGCTGTTGATGAAGAAGAAAACTCCGTAACTTTAACGGGACATGACATTAATGATTCGAAGTATCGTGTTGCTACAGCAGCTTTATCGGATGGAAGTGCAAAAGCTGATTATACTTATTTTGAATTACCTTTTACATTTTTAGAAGGTAAAGAGTATGATGCTAATAAGAAATATAAGTTGGCAATTATATGTTCATCTAGTAAAGATGGAGATAAGTTTATAGGAGCAGGGGGAAGTACGTTGATTATTGATGCACTTGAAGTTGTTGGAGAATAATATTCAAGTTTGTTGTATATAAAAACGAAGATTTTAGGGATATTTCCTGTATAATAAAAAGGTAACTAATTCTTTGCGAGTTAGTTGCCTTTTTTAGGAATTATAGAATGCGATATTTTTTGAATTTTTAGACTCTGTTCGAAAACGGTTCAGTTTGAAAGTTTCTTTGCAGAATAGCTATCCTAAAAACGATTCATTCCCATATAGACCTGAGTCAAATCTTACTATTCTACCTGCTATAAGTATGCTTCATGCGGCTTGCCGAATATGACTGTGGATGTTTTTTTAAAAGTTTGCTATGTTTTTCGGATCAGTTCGAAAACTTGGGGATTTGATTCAGGATAATCACATTCTTAAAATTGATTCATTTTGGTGCGGAAATGAATTAAACGATGGTTTCCAATAGTTAGTAAAAGATAATCTATTGCAATACTGTATTTAGTTTCCTGTCTTTTATAAATAATAATTAGATATGCACTCTAGTTTGCGTTCCACTTAAGTGGTTCTGTCGTTCGACTTAAGTGGAACGCAAATTTGTTAGGGAACAAAGAAAATAATACTTCCAAGAAGAAGTACTAAAAATAATAATGTGTTAGATTAATCCTTGTAGCTATACATTTAGCCCAAAGCCGTGCAGGATAGATCAATTTTTAGGGATATAGTTGCCCTGTCTCCTAAATCCCCCAAGATTTCAACCAAAGTCATAATAATGAGGCGAATAATAGAGGATAATTCAAAAGTATCCAACTGAAACCAATAAAAGAAGTGGCGAAGAAATCGGTAAACCTGTTCTTCGCCACTTCTTTTGTTTTTAAGATATCTAGTTTATTTAGAACGCATATCCAAACCCAATATTCAAGTAGATAGGATACATCGCAAATGTGATGGTATCAAAGTCTTTCTTAAAGATGTCGTTTAGCCCCCATGTCAGATCTGCATAGACATTAAGGTGCTTGAAAGCTTTCCACTCACCGCCTAATTGAGCTCCCCATTGAAATTTACGTAAGTTGTCTGAAAAATCATAAGTTGCAATACTTTCACCT
The DNA here is from genome assembly GCF_020982715.1 of Bacteroides sp. 1_1_30. Lineage (NCBI taxonomy): Bacteria > Pseudomonadati > Bacteroidota > Bacteroidia > Bacteroidales > Bacteroidaceae > Bacteroides > Bacteroides sp. 1_1_30. The sequence goes on along the minus strand of NZ_JAJKHN010000081.1, from coordinate 11,753 downwards.
GTGAAGTCGACACGTTGACCGGTTTCATCAGGTGTGCGTAAATGTCCTTTATATACATGTCCGGAGAAGTTGCCTTCAGTCATATAAGAGACATAAGGACCAAGTGATACTTTCCAACGGTCACTTATCTTATAATTAGCCAATACAGGAATGGTGAGATATGAATTTTTCACTTTTGTTTTTACACCACCAGTCCAAAGACCTTGTAGCTCGCCACCATTAGTGTTGATGATCTTCATACCATAATTTTTTACGGTAGCTTCGGTAGTCATCGTTTTATTCTCAAGACGTATACCTGCGGTCATTCCCCATTTTTTGTCTTTGCCGAACCATTTTGTGGTATTTCCCTCAATAGCGATAGCTATGTTTGGCGTATAGCTATCAATACTACGTATTTCTTTAGGTAGGGGAAGAGGAGAAGTACCTCCAATGCTCAATCCAGCTTTGATACTATACTCCCATCCATGTAAATATGAGTAGATAAGAGCTTTGTTACGTTCGTTTTGGGCATATGCTACATGTGAAAAAAGTATTGCGAGGAATATGATTCCTGCTACTTTATTATATATTATTTTCTTCATTATCTTATCGATTGATTGGGTTTATTATTGATTTGCAGGATATTCACTCGGGTTAGAAGTATGGGTAATCACTACTTTGTCTATATGAAGTGTACTACCTACGGCTCCCTCAAATTTTGCACCGTCTACACTAGAAGAGAATACAATGGCAAGTTTGTAGATACCTTTCTCTAGCTTGTTAGAGTCAATAGATTTGCCATTCTGTGGTTTGAAATTAAAACTGAATTGTTTCCAACTATCTGTTTCAGGAAGTGCATCAAGATTTCGTGCCAAGGCTACAATATTGGGTGAAGTGAGTGAAGTAGAGCCATCGAGAAATTGTACATTATCATCTGTTTCATACAATACTCCGTAGATATCACATTTATCTTTTTTTCCTTCTATAATTTCTCCTTTTGATGAGAAGTTGGCACCTGCTTTATATTTATACCATCCTTCCAACTTCAGCGGATAGTAGAAGAATGGAAAGCCAAAGTGAGTGGCTTTCATGGCATTGCTTAAGGCCTGTCCCACTTCAAACGAACCGATGAACAAGTTTCCTGCAGCAATATACATTTTTACCATGCTTCCGAAGCTGCCTGTGTCTTTTGTTTCCAGTTTTACACATTTACCACCATCAACTCCTCCATTGACCTGTACTGTGGGATAGTCTTCCGGTGTTTTTGCCATTTTAGTTAGTTCGAATCCTGGATTTCCACTAGCTAATTCTAATCGACGGATTATAGTCCCCGAAGAAGGATTGTCTTCGGTAAACTTGTGATAAGGATTGTCTGAACTTAAAGTTTCAAAATCATATGTAAAAGGCATTTCTGTTTGCCAAAGTCTGATTGTATAGGTCGCAGAAAAAGCATTGTCCTCTGATGTAACTTTAAATAGCCTAGGGTTTTCGTCTTTAAAATTATAAGTATTAACCCCGTCTTCGGGTAATTGTTCTACAGGTGCTATGGAAGCGCCAGTAGGGAGATCGAAGTTAATGTTTATTTTAGATGGATCGGCAGCTCTTGATACATACAGCTGGACGGTGAATTCGTTTGGATCAATCAAACATTGTTGGATATCGTTTCCACTGCATCCATCTATAGCTGCTTCAACATTTTGAGCTTCATCTTGAATGCAGGAAGCAACTGCCAGACATAATATCATTCCGGCGAATAAATTTTTTAGTTTCATCAGTCTGTTATAAATATTAATGGGTTATACTGGGGACAAAGATAGTTAAAAGAGTTGAATCGCTATTTCTGTAGAATGTTAAAAGAAAATTCGAGGTTGGCGGTAATACTATACAAAAGAGAGAGGAAAGGAATGATTAAATATCCAATTAATAGGCTCTTATATTTAGAATTTTCCCTTTTCTAAGTTTCGTATCTTTTCATCGTATTTGGCTTGTATTTGGTCTTTTTTGGGGGCACTTTTTCTTCTTGGGGATTTAACATACTCTGTGCAGTCAGATCTTGTGTATTTAAGTGCCGTTTTGAATTAAATTTTAGGTTGATTGCCTTGATTATTACAGGAGAGAACAAATGTCGGACAAATGAAGTAGAAGAATCAGCTGGAGAAGTACAAGAGTTGAACAAAAGAGGTACTTGTACTGCTGTAATAAAGTACATGGAACAGATGAAAGAAGTACTTAAAATCTGCTTTTTCAGTACTAAAACGCCCCGTGTGCCCACACCATATATTCACTAGCCCCACGGCATATATCTACTGAACCCATGGCATATATTTCCCATACGCCGGACATAACACTTGGAAATAGAGGCTCTATTCTAAGGAAGCAGAGCCTCTGATCAGTAATAATAGAGGCTGTATTTTCCCGTAATAGACTCTCTAATTTTGCATAAGCACAGAGGCTGAAAGCAAAATGGAGTGATTTCAGGGGCGCTTTCAGTCGAAAGTCCGATGGATAAGCACTTATACGAGAAAACTGAAAGCTGAAACCGAAATATTTATTGTTTATTTCAAAGACATTCAAATCATAGATAATTCATTTGTAAGAATAGCAAATTTACCTGATATTGTTAACAAAGTTCTTAATTATTTTACTATATAAGTGTGAAAAGATAAAGCGCTGTTATACAACAAGATGTGCCACCTGTTTTTTCCTTTAAAACAAATGCCCCGTTTCATTTAAAGGAACGGGACGTTTCTCGGTGTGCATCGGGGCGTTCCTTTAAAAGGAACGGTGACCCGGTTTTAGCTTATGGACAAAATATAAATATATCTTCTTTTATTCATTCCGAATTTTGCTCATAACGCGGAAGAACACAATGAAGATATAGGACTCTACTTCAACTAAGTAGCCAAATATGTGTTAAATCTCCAAGAATAATGACTGAACCTTTTTTTATTGATATTATAAATAAGTTATTCCCTCTTTGCATTCCTGGGCTGTTTTATAACAAATCTAACTTCCTTGTTATAATCAGCTTGTACTGTTGTTTCATTTCTTGGGGCAAGAAAGAAATATCTATAAACTCCAGCCACTTGTCGGTAACCTTTATGAATTTAGAAAATAGATTGTCCATGATCTTTTTCTCCAAACTACAACCATTCATTGCAACTTCAAAATCAGAACGCTTGATTTTGCGTCTTTTACCGTTTAGTGTCAAAGCCAATTCTTCGGTGTCCTCCGGCATGAGGAGTGCCGTAGAGAGCATGTCATATCCCGGGGGCATCGAATAATAGCCTTTACGCTGACTATAATTTTCCAGCTTTTCTCGGCAATATCCAAGAGTCAGCCTTCGGGAATGAGACCGTCAAAGAATGGGAATAATATTAGACTTGTATATGGCTTTTCAGAGATTGACAATGTGAGACTGACAGGTTTGGCATCGCTGGATTTAATGTAGGCTGCATCATATTGAAAGGTGTAGCCATTTTCATCTTCTGTAAGCAGTTCTGCCAACTGGTCTTGGTTGTATATGTGTGCTTGTCTCATAGCTTGTTGAGTTTACTTATTGGTACAACCCCCACTTCCATTCCAAAGAGACTAAGCACTTGATTTACTTTATCAAGACGCAAAGTTTGTTTTCCCTGCTCAAGTTCGCGCACAAAGCGCAACCCAACTCCTGATTTTTCAGAGAGTTCTACTTGGGTCAAGTTATGTTCTTTACGCATTAGCTTTACGTATTCTGATAATGATTTATCGTTCATATTATACCCTTTAGGGTATAAATCTGGTTGTGGATTTATGGATTATACCTTATAGGGTATAAGAAAACTGGTACTCTTTCTTCAGGAAGAAGGAGTACCAGTAGAGGAAAGTGATAGCAGATTACTCTTTCAAAGCCTCTTGCAAATCAATTCCCAATGCCTTGGCAACTCCTGTTCCGTATGCGGGATCAGCTTTGTAGCAGTTGCGTACATGACGTTGTTTGATAAATAGTTCAGCGTCTCCCATAGCACGAGCTGTATTTTCGAACAATAATTGTTGTTCTTCAGCTGGCATCAGTCGGAATAGGTCACCCGGTTGGCTATAATAGTCGTCATCATATTCCCGTTCATTGTAGTTGTAAACTTCACCGGTAACTTTGAGAGGCGGTTCTTTCATAGTAGGAGAATCCTGCCATTCGCCGTAACTGTTTGGTTCATAACCTTTAGTGTCACCGTAGTTTCCGTCTACGCGCATAGCACCGTCACGATGATAGGCGTGGAAAGGACAACGAGGTTTGTTGACCGGGATTTGTTCGGCATTCACTCCAAGACGATAACGTTGTGCGTCACCGTACGAGAACAAACGTCCCTGCAACATTTTGTCGGGAGACAGACCGATACCATCTACTATATTCATCGGGTTGAAAGCAGCCTGTTCCACTTCGGCGAAATAGTTTTCCGGGTTGCGGTTCAGTTCAAGGATACCGACATCTTGCAGAGGAAAATCTTTGTGCGGCCATACTTTAGTCAAGTCAAACGGGTTGATGCGATAATTGTCCGCTTCTTCTTCCGTCATTAACTGAATCTGGAATAACCATTTCGGATAATCGCCCTTTTCGATGCTCTCGAAGAGATCACGCTGATGAGATTCACGGTCTTTAGCAACAATTGCTTCCGCTTCCTGGTCAGTCAGATTCTTGATCCCCTGCAAGGTGCGCAGATGGAACTTGACCCAGATACGCTGATTTTCTGCATTGATAAAACTATAAGTATGACTGCCGAATCCGTGCATGTGGCGATATGAATAAGGAATACCACGCGGACTCATGGTGATAGTCACCTGATGCAATGCCTCCGGCAAAAGTGTCCAGAAGTCCCAGTTACTGTTCGGGCTACGCATATTCGTTTTCGGATCTCGTTTGATAGCATGGTTCAGATCCGGGAATTTAAGTGGATCACGTAAGAAGAATACGGGAGTATTGTTACCAACCAAGTCCCAATTACCTTCTTCCGTGTAAAATTTCATGGCAAAACCACGGATGTCACGTTCTGCATCGGCAGCTCCACGTTCTCCGGCTACGGTGGAGAAACGGACAAAACATTCTGTTTGTTTTCCGACTTTACTGAAAATGGCGGCACGGGTGTACTTTGTGATGTCGTGAGTGACGGTAAAAGTGCCGTATGCTCCTGAACCTTTAGCGTGCATACGTCTTTCCGGAATCACTTCACGATCAAAATGGGCAAGCTTCTCAATGAGCCAGGGATCTTGTAACATGACAGGCCCGCGTTGACCTGCGGTTTGCGAATTTTGATTGTCGGCGATAGGGCGACCGTTCGCAGCAGTGAGTTTTTTCTTTTCCATAAATGGATTTTTTAGTCGGATACAAGTATAAACAGACTGTCGCCTTTTTATTCTTTTATCCGGGGTTTATAATATGTAACAAAGATAGGCTTCTTTTGCTTGCTTGTCAAACAGATAATTTCTATCTAAAGATAGATAATAACTATGAATTATGTACGTATTGCCTGTTATTTTTTTGCATAAAAAAAACTCCCGCACTTCCTTTCGGAAGGCGGGAGTCTTTAAATAAACTATAGCTTATATATCTTTCGCTGATTATACGATACCTTGTGCCATCATTGCTTTAGCAACCTTCATGAATCCGGCTACGTTAGCACCCTTCACATAGTTTACGTATCCGTCAGCTTCTGTACCATATTGAACGCAAGCTTCGTGGATATTTTTCATAATGCTTTTCAGCTTTTCGTCTACTTCTTCAGCACTCCAGCTCAATTTGATAGAGTTCTGAGTCATTTCAAGACCTGATACTGATACACCACCGGCGTTAGCAGCTTTACCCGGAGCGTAAAGGATCTTAGCGTCCTGGAATACTTTGATAGCTTCCGGAGTAGAAGGCATGTTAGCTCCTTCAGATACAGCGATACAACCGTTTGCTACCAGCTGACGAGCGTGGTCGCCATTCAATTCGTTTTGAGTTGCAGAAGGAAGAGCGATATCACATTTTTCACCCCAAGGTTTAGCTCCTTCTACATATTTGCAACCATATTTTTCTGCGTATTCACGGATACGGCCACGGTACAGATTCTTCAGTTCCATGATGTAATCCAGTTTTTCGCGGTCGATACCATCCGGATCGTAGATATAACCGTCAGAGTCAGAGCAAGTAACTACTTTACCACCCAGTTCGATTACTTTTTCGATTGTATATTGAGCAACGTTACCGGAACCGGAAACCAGACAAACTTTACCTTTCAGGTCAGTGCCTTTTGTTTTCAGCATTTCCATCAGGAAGTAGATGTTACCATAACCGGTAGCTTCCGGACGAATCAGTGAACCACCGAATTCGCGGCCTTTACCTGTGAATGTTCCGGTAAATTCATGAGCCAGTTTTTTGTACATACCAAACATGAAACCTACTTCACGGCCACCAACACCGATGTCACCGGCAGGAACATCGGTTTCAGGACCGATGTGACGCCACAGTTCCAGCATGAATGCCTGTACAAAGCGCATTACTTCGGCATTTGACTTTCCACGAGGAGAGAAGTCGGAACCACCTTTACCACCACCCATCGGCAGAGTAGTCAGTGAGTTTTTGAATGTTTGTTCAAAGGCAAGGAACTTCAAGATAGAAAGGTTTACAGATGCGTGGAAACGGATACCGCCTTTGTAAGGACCGATCGCGTTGTTGTGCTGAACACGGTAACCCATGTTGGTCTGAATATTACCTTTATCATCCATCCAAGTCACGCGGAACTGATATACTCTATCAGGAATACACAAACGTTCGATCAAGTTTACTTTATCAAACTCCGGGTGTTTGTTGTATTCTTCTTCAATAGTAGAAAGTACTTCTTCTACTGCCTGATGATACTCCGGTTCATTGGGAAATCTTCTTTTCAGATCGTCTAATACCTTTGCTGCATTCATAATCTTTTTTTCTTTAATTGGTTGATATAAAAATAATGTGCTAATTTGACAATTTGCTAATGTGCCGCTTGACTGTGTGCTTTCGTATTATATAGCAATTTACACACTTGCATATGGGTACATCGGATTTTTATTTTCGGTTGCAAAAGTAAAGATAAAAATTGAACTGGCAAACATTTTATAAAGAAAAATGCGATAAAACATCAAAATTGATATTTTATCGCATTAAAAATAGGAAAAAAGATATTTATTTGTTCTTTTTGATCGACTTATAAACAGGAATAAATACTAATGCTGCCGAAATGACAAGCATTACTATCGTCATCCCGTCAATTCGTTCGGCTTTCGTCAGAACTAAATAGCAAAGCGCCAACCAAAGCAGGCTGATACAAACTATTTGTGATTTGGATAACGGACGCTTCATTTAACTCCTCTTTTCTTTTTGTCAACAATGGCATCGATCACGGCTACGGCTGTGATATTCACAATGTCACGGACAGAACTTTCGAAATCGGTGAAGTGGATAGGTTTGTTCAATCCCATCTGGATAGGGCCGATGAATTCTGTATCCGGGTCCATTGCCTGCAACAGTTTGTAACCGGCGTTTGCTGAACTTAGATTCGGGAAAATCAATGTATTTACGTCTTTACCTTTCAGGCGGGTAAACGGATATTTGGTATCACGCAATTCGCGGTTCATGGCAAAATTTACCTGCATTTCACCGTCGATAGCCAATTCCGGATATTCTTCCTGCATGTGAGCAACTGCTTCGTGCACTTTCACTGGGCTACCTGCGGTGTCAGCGCCGAAGTTAGAGTATGACAACATAGAGATAACCGGTGTGTGATTGAAGAAACGAACTGTTTTGTCGGACAGTTTGGCGATATCAATCAATGTTTCCGTATCGGGATGACGGTTAATCAATGTGTCTGCCAGGAAGTAAGTACCTTTCTTGGAGTTCAGGATATGCATGGTACCGAAGTGTTTGAAGCCCGGTTGGATGCCGATCACTTCTTTTGCCACTTTGATCGTATTGCTATATCTTGTATAAAGTCCGGTGATGAATGCGTCTGCATCTCCTGTTTCCACCATCATCATACCGAAGTAGTTGCGTTCGAACATCTTGTCGTTGGCTTCTTCGTAGGTAAATCCTTCGCGTGCACGTTTTTCTGCAAGGATGCGGGAGTAACGCTCGCGACGGTCTGATTCGTCCGGGTGACGAAGATTGACGATTTCAATACCTTCCAGACTAAGCTCCATTTCTTCTGCCAGTTTTCCGATAGCTTCGTCGTTTCCTAATAAGATAGGATGACAGATACCTTCGGCTTTTGCTTCAACGGCAGCTTTCAGCATATTCGGGTGGATACCTTCGGCAAATACGACACGTTGCGGTGAGCGGCGGGCAGTATCATACAGTTGGCGGGTCAGTTTGGATTCGTAGCCCATCAATTCGCGCAGGTGAACACAGTAAGCGTCCCAGTCTTTGATTTCTGTGCGAGCCACTCCGCTTTCCATAGCAGCTTTTGCCACTGCGCAGGAAACTTCGGTGATGAGGCGTGGATCTACCGGTTTCGGGATAAAGTATTCCGCACCGAAAGAAAGGTTGTTTACGTGGTAGGCTGCGTTGACTACATCAGGCACCGGCTGTTTTGCCAGGTTGGCAATGGCGTGTACGGCCGCAATTTTCATTTCTTCGTTGATTGCTTTAGCTTGAGTGTCCAAAGCACCGCGGAAGATATATGGGAAACCGATTACATTATTAATCTGGTTCGGATAGTCGGAACGTCCGGTAGCCATCAGTACGTCAGGACGTGCTGCCATGGCATCTTCGTAAGAGATTTCCGGTGTCGGGTTGGCCAATGCGAATACGATGGGCATCGGAGCCATGCTGCGTACCATATCTTGACTCAACACATTTCCTTTTGACAGGCCGAGGAATACATCCGCGCCCTTGATTGCTTCTTCCAGTGTGTGGATATCTGTGCGGTCAGTTGCAAAATATCTTTTCTGTTCGTTCAGATCGGTACGTGTCTTGCTGATAACGCCTTTACTATCCAGCATGACAATATTTTCGAGGCGAGCGCCCAAAGATACATATAATTTAGTACAAGATACTGCGGATGCACCGGCACCGTTCACGACGATTTTCACATCCTCGATTTTCTTTCCTGCCACCTGCAAGGCATTTACCAAACCGGCGCTGGAGATAATAGCAGTACCGTGCTGGTCGTCGTGCATTACAGGAATGTCTAATTCTTCTTTCAGGCGACGTTCGATTTCAAAACATTCGGGCGCCTTGATGTCTTCCAGATTGATACCTCCAAAGGTAGGAGCGATTGCTTTCACTGCCGCAATGAATTTCTCCGGATCTTTCTCGTCTACTTCGATGTCGAAAACGTCGATACCGGCATAGATTTTGAAAAGCAGCCCTTTACCTTCCATTACAGGTTTGCCGCTTAATGCGCCTATATCGCCCAGTCCGAGTACGGCTGTACCGTTAGAAATAACAGCTACAAGATTTCCTTTAGCTGTATACTTGTATGCATCCTGCGGGTTCTTCTCAATTTCGAGACAAGGTTCTGCTACACCGGGGGAATATGCGAGTGATAAGTCGGTTTGAGTACTATAAGGTTTGGTAGGCACTACCTCAATCTTGCCGGGTTTGCCCTGTGAGTGATAGAGCAAAGCGGCTTCTTTCGTTATTTTAGCCATGGTATATATGTAATTTGTTAATAAGTTATCAATTGGCTGCAAATGTAGGAATAAAAGTTAGAAATTGTTGCTGTTGATTGGTAATTTCTATTAATTTTATAGCAAAATGGCTGAATTTATGATATGAGATACATAGGATATGCATTTATATCCTATTCTTTTTTAAAAGCTTAGATATTGATTTATTGAAATTTTAACAAGCGCTTTGGTTGTCGGCTTTAGTTATTTCGTTATTTTTGAGTCCATATATGATTTAACCTTATTTGATGATGATTACCACCCAACAACTTCAATTATTGAAGGAAGGAAATAAAAAAGCTTTTGAAGCGTTGTATCGTGCATACAATGCTCGCATTTACAGTTTTGTCCTTTCTATGATAGGCGATGCCGGGGTGGCAAAGGATATTACACAGGATATCTTTCTCCAAATCTGGGAGAAACGGCTCAATATTGATTTGGAAGGTAATTTTGACGGTTATCTTTTTAAGATATCCCAAAATATGGTATACCATTACGTAAGGCGCGAACTCCTGCTTCAAAATTATGTGGATAAACTATCCAATGAATCGGCTGACGAATCCGTAGAGATAGATGAAGAGTTGGATTATTTATTTTTAGAAGAATATATCCTGAAACTTTTGGAAGAACTGCCTCCTGCCCGTCGGGAAGTTTTTATGCTCTACTGGAAATCCGGGCTGAACTATCGTGAGATAGCTGAACAGTTGGATATATCCGAAAAGACTGTTGCTACACAGGTACATCGTTCTTTGGATTTCCTGCGTGACAAACTGGGGACGATTGCCTTTTCTGTTTCTCTCTTCCTACACCATATTTAATGCTTAATGTTTAATAAAAGTTAATATCTAACTTGTCTTTATTTTCTTGTAGTCCTTTTCTGTCTCTCAAGGCTAGTATATATAGAACAGGAAAATTATGGAGCAACACGATTACATAGTACTATTGGAAAAATTCTTCAAGAAGGAGGCCTCTTCTGAAGAAAGAAGGATACTCATTGAATGGATTCGCAAACCGGGGATTCGTGATGAGTTTAATTCGCTTTGCGAGCAGATGTGGAAAGAAGCAGCTGTCGAAATAGATAAGACAGTGGAAGAAGAAATGTGGAATCATCTGCAGCGGAATTTGGATGAACCCAAAATTCTGTATCCGAAGAAGCGGCGTTGGCAACCTATTATATATAAGGTGGCGGCCACTATATTATTACCGGTTTGTTTGGGGCTGGCCACTTATTTCGGAGTAGGACATATAAATAAGGTATCGCAGGATCCTTTCATGGTTGCAGTAGATTACGGGCAGAAAGCGAACCTGACTTTACCTGATGGAACGAAAGTCTGGTTGAATTCGGCTACTCATCTTTCTTATGATGCGGAGTATAACAAATCCGACCGAAAGATTTATTTAGACGGAGAAGCCTATTTTGAGGTGGCAAAGAACAAAGACAAGCGCTTTATCGTCTGTTGCAATGATTTGGAGATAGAAGCGTTGGGAACAACCTTTGATGTGAAGGGATATGGCGACGATCTTTCCGTCACGACACTGCTGGCGGAAGGAAGTGTCAGGGTTTCTAATAAAACGAATACCACATTGTTGAAACCCGGAGAAAAGGTAGAGTATCATAAGAATAAGCAGACATTTACTAAATCGCCCATCTCGGATCTGCGTGAAATCGACTTTTGGCGGAACAATATGTTGATTTTTAATTCAGCGTCTTTGGCAGAGATCGCGACCACGTTGGAGCGGATGTACGGGGTGAAAGTCGTGTTTGACTCGGAGAAGCTGAAGAATGTGCCGTTTTCCGGAACCATCCGGAACAGCAGTTTGCATAATGTATTTTACATTATAAGCCTTACTTATCCTTTGACTTATAAGTTAGAAGGAGATACGGTGAAAATAGGAAGTAGTATTAACTAAAAAAGGACGATTTATGGAAGACACCTCATAATAAAACAAAGAGGGTAGAATTATGTAGCAGCATAATTCCACCCTGAAATTAAATACGGTTTATACATGATAGTAAAAAAGAAATTTTTCCTTATGCGGATAAGGGAAAGGGAATCCTTTTTGCATCACGATTTCACAAAGATAATAAAAAGTCTGATTTTCAGACTTATATTTTA
>NZ_JAJKHN010000080.1:0-29296 GCF_020982715.1 Bacteroides sp. 1_1_30 | reverse complement strand
ATTCCTGAAGGCAAGAACAAGCTTAAAGAAGCAACAGGATCAATCGTTTGGGAAGAGGATGTTTTCATGATGCAAAAATAAGAATTTTAACGCAATCCCCCAAGGTTTCAGACTGAGCCTTTTTCTCTCCGGGAATATAAATATCATCAAGCAACTTCATGGAATATTGCAACGCCATTTATCCAATGTGATGCTTTTACTCAGATCCTATCCTGAGCATAATATACAAGAATGAATAACAATAATGAATCAAAAAGAAACTGTAAATCTTTGCTTTTCTTAAAAATGGGATATTACAACAATTAGGGAACTGTGTATTTCGATAATATGCGAATATATATAAAAAAGCATCCAGACTAATACCTGAATGCTTTTTTCTTGGATTTGTTATATATCCTTTTTTGAGCCTCTTGTCGGATTCGAACCAACGACCCCGAGATTACAAATCACGTGCTCTGGCCAACTGAGCTAAAGAGGCGGGTGGGTAAGCTATCTATATCGCGCCGCTACAACCAACTACCTTTGCTGCGATCAAGCCCTGGAGGATTCGAAGGGAGCTGGCCGTATAGGACTTACCCGTTTTGCGGTTGCAAAGGTAGACATTTTTATGTATTCTGCAATAGCTGCAGACAACTTTTTTACTAACAAAAGACTAACAGGCTACATTTCAGGCAATTAAAATTGCAAAAAAATATTCAGACAACAACTTCCTCTGCTTTATTAACTTTAACAACCAGATTTCCCCTACCAACCGATATTATTTGTACCTTTGTGCGCAATTTATAAATGAAGATGACAGAGAACAGAAGCTATTTACAAAAATATGCCATGCATTTTGGCACGTATATGGGAATCTACTGGATATTGAAGTTCATATTATTTCCGCTGGGATTCCACATACCTTTCCTTTCGCTTTTATTTGTAATCCTGACATTGTCCGTACCTTTCATCGGATATCACTATGCGAAAATGTACCGGGATAAGATTTGCGGAGGAAGTATCCAATTTTCACATGCCATGCTCTTTACCATATTTATGTATATGTTTGCTTCTCTGCTGGTAGCTGTGGCTCACTACGCCTATTTCCAATTCATCGATCATGGATTTATCATCAACTCTTACATCCAGTTGTGGGACGAACTGATGACCAACACCCCGGCTCTGATAGAAAACAAAGAAGTTATAAAAGAAACAATAGATACCGCCCGTTCACTTACTTCCATCAATATCACCATGCAACTATTGTCATGGGATGTATTTTGGGGAAGTATCCTGGCCATTCCCACCGCATTGATGGTAATGAAAAAGGCCAAACCGGAAAATGACGGAGTGTCTCAATCGTAATTTATAATTCGTAAGTAATTAGTAATAAAAAAATGGATATATCAGTTGTAATCCCATTATTCAATGAAGAAGAGTCACTACCCGAACTCTATGCTTGGATAGAACGGGTAATGCAAGCCAACGGATTCTCATTCGAAGTGATTTTCGTTAACGATGGAAGTACCGACCATTCATGGGAAGTGATCGAAAAGTTTAAAGCTCAATCGGAACATGTAAAAGGTATCAAATTCCGCCGTAACTACGGTAAATCACCTGCACTCTACTGTGGATTCGCTGAAGCGGAAGGAAACGTAGTCATAACGATGGATGCGGACCTACAAGATAGCCCAGACGAAATCCCCGAACTTTACCGGATGATTACAAAGGATGGCTACGACCTGGTATCCGGCTGGAAGCAAAAGAGATATGATCCTATTTCAAAAACACTGCCCACCAAGTTGTTTAATGCTACTGCCCGCAAAGTATCAGGCATCAAAAACCTGCACGACTTCAACTGCGGATTGAAAGCCTATCGCAAAGAGGTCGTAAAACATATCGAAGTGTACGGTGAGATGCATCGTTATATACCTTATTTGGCAAAGAACGCCGGATTCAAGAAAATCGGTGAAAAGGTGGTACACCACCAGGCGCGTAAATACGGCACAACAAAATTCGGACTGAACCGTTTCGTAAACGGGTATCTGGATTTACTCTCTCTTTGGTTCCTCTCCAGATTCGGCATCAAGCCGATGCATTTCTTCGGACTGTTGGGATCATTGATGTTTCTGATAGGAATGATTTCTGTCATCATCGTAGGTGCCAGTAAACTATATGCCATGTACAACGGTCTCCCCTACCGACTGGTGACCGACTCTCCCTATTTCTATTTGTCACTTACGGCAATGATTATAGGTACGCAATTATTCTTAGCCGGATTCCTTGGCGAACTCATCTCGCGCAATGCACCGGAACGGAATAACTATCAGATAGAAAAGAAAATTTGATTCACATTCAATAAACTGACTATGAAGAATTTAATTCGTATCTTTCTCATATTGACTATCATTGGCGGTGCAGTCAGCTTACACAGTGCCTGCTCGGATGAGAACGATTGCTCATTGGCAGGACGTCCGATGATGTACTGCACAATATATACCATTAATCCGGATAACCCTACTATTGCATTAAAAGACACGCTTGATTCATTAACAATCACAGCATTAGGCACCGACTCTATCATTCTGAACAATGAAAAGAATGTGCATACCCTGATGTTACCACTACGATACACAAGTGACACTACTGTGTTCATATTCAGATACGATCCCAAACGTAGAGAAAAAGATTTTGACACATTATACATTGTACAACAAAATACTCCTTATTTCCAGTCCATGGAATGTGGTTATATGATGAAACAAAATATAATCAGCGCTAAATTTGGAAAACCGGGAAGACCGGGTAACCCTCCTCCCTATGGCAACGGGCAGCCGGACCAGATAGATTCTCTTCATATAAAAAATAAAGAAGCCAATACAAATGAAATCGAGAACTTGCAGATATTCTATAATTATCGGCCAGAACGCACACCTGATGAAACGACTAATTAGTCTGCTTCTGCTCTTTTGCATTGGGCTTCCGTTGCTGGCACAACAGCAACGTCCGGCGCAAACGCCCAAAAGAGATCAGAAGAAAAAAGAGGTTGCCGAGATAGATACCATTCCGCTCTACAATGGTACGTATGTCGGTGTGGATTTATATGGCGTTGGAAGCAAGCTGCTGGGAGGCGACTTTATGAGTTCTGAAGTCAGCGTAGCCGTTAACCTCAAGAATAAATTCATCCCTACTATTGAGTTTGGTATGGGAGGAACAGATACCTGGAGCGAAACAGGCATACACTATAAGAGCAAAATGGCCCCATTCTTCCGAATCGGTGTGGACTACAACACCATGGCAAAGAAAAAAGAGAAGAATAGCTACTTGTATGCAGGACTTCGCTATGCATTCAGTTCATTTAAATATGATGTTTCCACAATGCCGGCAGATGATCCTATCTGGGGAGATGTAATAGGTAACCCCAGTTTGGAAGACGGTTATTGGGGAGGAAGTGTGCCATTCAGCCATCTGGGTATGAAAGGATCGGTGCAATGGCTGGAAATCGTTTTAGGCGTCAAAGTACGTATTTACAAAAACTTCAACATGGGGTGGTCGGTACGTATGAAATACAAAACCAAAGCATCTACCGGAGAATATGGAGACCCATGGTACGTGCCCGGTTACGGAAAGTTTAAATCAAATAACATGGGAATCACTTATTCCCTTATTTATAAATTGCCTCTTTAGAATACAATGACAGGACTAGAGATTTGGCTGCTTGCAATAGGTCTGGCGATGGATTGTTTCGCTGTCTCAATTGCAAGCGGTATTATTTTGAAACGTACCCGTTGGAAACCCATGCTAATCATGGCTTTTGCTTTCGGCTTTTTTCAGGCAATCATGCCATTTATCGGATGGATGTGTGCAAAGACATTCAGTCATCTTATAGAAAGTGTAGACCATTGGATTGCTTTCGCGATCCTTGCCTTCTTAGGCGGACGAATGATTTTAGAATCTTTCAAAGAAGAAGAATGTTGTAAACTGTTCAATCCGGCAAATCCGAAAGTGGTATTGACTATGGCAATAGCCACAAGTATTGATGCATTGGCAATCGGCATTTCCTTTGCCTTTCTGGGAGTTCAGGACTATACCGAAATCCTTCCTCCTATCAGCATCATCGGGTTTGTTTCATTTGTCATGTCACTCATCGGTCTGATCTTTGGTATCCAATGTGGCTGCGGCATCGCCCGGAAACTGAAAGCAGAGTTATGGGGAGGTATCATTCTAGTCATTATCGGACTAAAGATATTAATTGAACATTTATTTCTTCAATAAAACGAGTTTTCTCATCAAATAGAAGAGCGTATGAAAACAAAAAAAAGTTTCCTTTGGCTGGCTTTCCTGATTTTGGCAACTATCTGGATATTAGTCAGACATAATCAACAAGTTGGCTATTACAGTGTCAAAGGTTTGGTGTTTGGGACAGTATATAAAATTACTTATCAGCATGACGGTGACTTAAAACCGGAAATAGAAGCTGAACTAAAACGCTTCGACCAATCTTTATCGCCATTCAATGACAGTTCTGTTATCAGTCGCGTCAACCGCAATGAAGAGCTGGTGACTGATAGTTTTTTCCAGAAATGCTTCCATCGCTCGATGGAAATTTCCCGCGAGACAAAGGGTGCTTTCGACATTACAGTAGCCCCTCTTGCCAATGCTTGGGGATTCGGTTTCAAAAAAGGTGCTTTTCCTGATTCATTAATGATAGACAGTCTGTTACAAATCACCGGATATGAAAAAGTGAAAATGGATAACGGCAAAGTTATCAAACAGGATCCTCGTACTATGTTAAGTTGTAGTGCCGTGGCCAAAGGGTATTCGGTAGACGTAATTGCACAACTGCTCGACCGTAAGGGAATAAAAAACTATATGGTAGATATAGGCGGCGAGGTGGTAGTGAAAGGGAAAAATCCTTCCAAAGGCTTATGGCGCATTGGAATCAATAAGCCCATCGACGATTCACTGGCCGTAAACCAAGACTTACAGACAATTCTTGAGATAACAGATTTAGGCTTGGCTACTTCCGGAAACTATCGCAATTATTATTATAAGGATGGGAAGAAATACGCCCATACGATTGACCCTAGAACTGGCTATCCGGTACAACACAATATCTTGTCCTCTACGGTAATCGCCAAAGACTGTATGACTGCCGACGCCCTTGCCACCGCCTTCATGGTGATGGGACTGGAAGAAGCGGAAGCTTTCTGCAAAGCGGATACAACGATTGACGCCTACTTTATTTATAGTGGAGAAAATGGAGAGTTCAAGACTTATTATACGGAGGGAATGAAAAAATACATAACTACTCCGTAATATATATATTATACAAACAGAGGTTCTACTTGAGTAAAACAGAACCTCTATTCAATTGGCAAATATCTATTTCATAAACACGAAATACACTGCTGCAATCAGACAAATAAATGCAGCCAGATGATTCCAATGTAAAGCCTCACCTTTAAAGAAGATGGTAGTGAACACTGTAAAAATAACAAGTGTTATTACCTCTTGAATGACTTTTAGTTGCATCAATGAAAACGGGCCTCCATTGCCTATAAAGCCAATGCGATTGGCCGGTATCTGACAGGAATATTCAAAAAAGGCGATCGCCCAGCTGAACGCAATCACACCAATCAGCGGAAGAGCTGCGAACCAACTGTACTCCTGTTTCATCTTTAAATGTCCGTACCAAGCAAATGTCATAAAGACATTAGATACAATCAGTAACAAAATGGTATAGAATCCTTTCATAACAATCTATTCAAATTAATCTATTTTATCTGGTAATAATTCCTCCTGTACATTAGTCATACTGCTCCAAAGGCTATAACGAGCTTCCGGGTTCATCGCTTCCAACTGCCGTAAAATTCCTTTCATATCACTCCGGCTGGACTGCGATTCATAAGGACAATTCTTCACTTGCTTCTGATAATGACGCAAAGCTGCCAATTCTACCAAATCAGCTTCATGGACCAGACACATCGGACGAATAATTGTCATATCAAACTTCTTCATCATCAACCGGGGCGGCATTGTACTGAAAGCTCCCTGATAAGTGATATTCATCAATAAAGTTTCCAAAATATCATCCATATGGTGACCGAGAGCGATTTTATTGCATCCGTGTTCCTTGGCAACTGTGAACAGGGCTTTCCGACGGTTCCATGAACAGAGGAAGCAGGGAGATTTACGTGTGTCGGTAGCAGGATCAAAAGCTGTCTCATACTGCACAAAGGGAACTCCATACGTCTCACAGTGCGCTTTCAAATATTCCGTATCACTCTGATAAGGAATATTCTTCATCACTACATGGACGGCAACGACAGAAAAGCGAGGTTTATAGATACGTGCGCGTCTCCCCAACAGTTCCACAAGCGCCAACGAATCTTTTCCTCCCGATAGTCCGATAAGGATTTTGTCTCCTTCTTCTATCAATCCATATTGCACCACTCCTTTGCTAAACCGCCGTTCAATGCGGCGAATGGTTTTCTCTTCTTCCGTAAATTGTGTCATATCTTTAAAAATCGGCTGCAAAAGTAAGCGAAAAGAATGATTTAAAGAAGAATTAACATAATAGAATCACTGAAAAAGGGTTTATTTCTAATAAATTTGTACTTTTGAACAATTGATAAATGGACCGGTGCCCGAAAGCAGCGATGTTTTCAATCTACCCGTCACTCATAAACGCTCAAAACGATGAAAGGAAAATATATTCTATTTTTAATTTGCAGCCTCTTCCTTTGCGAAGTCTCTGCACAAACGTTGGAACAGGCACGCACCTTATTTACCAAAGGTGAGTACGAACAAGCCAAACCAGTTTTTAAGAAGTATACTAAATCACAACCGTCGAACGGGAATTATAATTATTGGTATGGCGTATGTTGCCTGAAAACCGGAGAGGCGGAAGAGGCGGTGAAACCTCTTGAAATAGCGGTAAAGAAACGTATCACCGGTGGACAACTCTATTTGGGACAAGCATATAATGAGACGTACCGCTTTGAAGACGCAGTGAACTGCTTTGAAGAATACATCGCAGACTTAAGTAAACGCAAGAAACCGACGGAAGAAGCGGAGAAACTTCTGGAGAAAAGCAAATCTGACCTTCGTATGTTGAAGGGGGTTGAGGAAGTATGTATCATCGACAGTTTCGTTGTGGACAAAGCAACTTTCCTGAACGCTTACAAGATCAGCGAAGAATCGGGCAAACTGTTTACTTTCAATGAATTCTTCAAGACAGAAGGAGATCATCCGGGAACTGTTTATGAAACAGAAATCGGAAATAAAATTTATTATAGCGAAAAGGGCGAGAAAGGTAATCTTGATATCTTTTCAAAGAACAAGTTGTTGAATGAATGGAGTGACGGACGTCCGTTACCGGGTAGTATCAATGCTTCCGGGAATGCGAATTATCCGTTTGTTCTATCGGATGGAGTCACCGTTTATTACGCCAGCGATGGCGAGGGATTGGGTGGCTATGATATTTTTGTCACTCGCTACAACACGAATACCGACACTTATCTTGTTCCGGAAAATGTGGGTATGCCGTTCAACTCGCCGTACAACGATTATATGTACGTCATCGATGAATACAACAACCTCGGATGGTTTGCTTCCGACCGTTTCCAACCGGAAGGAAAGATATGTATTTATGTATTCATCCCTAACACTTCCAAACAGACTTATAATTATGAAGCAATGGAGCAGCAAGAGATCATTCGTCTGGCACAGATTCATTCGCTGAAAGAAACCTGGAAGGATAAACAAGCGGTTACCGAAGCACTGCAACGATTGAAAGCTGCTATCAGTCATAAGCCCAAAGAACGCCGTGCCATGGACTTTGAGTTTGTCATTGACGACCATACGACTTACTATCTGATGAGCGACTTTAAATCCGCAAAAGCCAAGACACTTTTCCAACGCTATCAGCAGATGGAAAAAGACTATTATCAACAAGAAGAAAAGCTGAACGGCCTTCGTCAACAATATGCCGGTGCCAACCAACAGGGAAAAGCCAAAATGGCTCCTGCCATTCTCGACCTCGAAAAGCGGATACTGCAAATGTCCGAAGAACTCGATGCTCTCGAAGTGAATGTACGTAATGCAGAAAAAACAAAATAAATAATAACTCTGAACTATGGATATACTCATTATCGCCGTTCTCATTATTGCCGCAGTCATACTGTTTCTGGTAGAACTGTTCGTCATCCCGGGCATTAGTCTGGCCGGAATTTCTGCATTGGTTTGCATCCTGTATGCCAACTACTATGCATTCACCAATTTAGGTATGGCAGGAGGATTTGTCACTCTTGGCATATCAACGGTTGCCTGCATCGGATCACTGATTTGGTTTATGCGATCGAAAATGCTGGACAAACTGGCGTTGAAAAAAGATATCGATTCAAAAATAGACCGTAGCGCAGAAGATAGCGTCAAAGTGGGTGATATAGGAATCAGTACTACCCGCCTGGCACAAATCGGTTATGCCGAGATTAACGGAAAAATTGTAGAGGTAAAGTCAATAGACGGGTTCCTCAATGAGAAGACTCCGATAATCGTAAGCCGGATCACCGACGGTACAATCATGGTTGAGAAACACAAAGAATAATATTCACTTAATAAAAACATCAATGGAATCATCTTTCTACTTGCCTATCTTTCTGATAGCCGGAGGTATTATCTTCTTGATAATATTTTTCCATTACGTGCCGTTCTTCCTTTGGTTGTCGGCTAAAGTTTCGGGAGTTAACATCTCGCTGATACAACTATTCTTAATGCGTATACGTAACGTTCCGCCGTATATCATCGTTCCGGGAATGATCGAAGCCCACAAAGCCGGTCTGAAAAATATCACCCGCGACGAACTGGAAGCCCATTATCTGGCTGGCGGACACGTAGAAAAGGTAGTTCACGCCTTAGTATCGGCATCGAAAGCCAACATCGAATTGCCTTTCCAGATGGCTACTGCTATCGACCTGGCAGGACGTGACGTATTCGAAGCTGTACAGATGTCTGTAAACCCGAAAGTGATTGATACTCCTCCTGTAACGGCTGTTGCGAAAGACGGTATCCAGTTGATAGCCAAGGCTCGTGTTACAGTACGTGCCAATATCCGCCAGCTGGTCGGTGGTGCAGGTGAAGATACGATCCTTGCCCGTGTAGGTGAAGGTATCGTTTCGTCTATCGGTTCTTCTGAAAACCATAAATCGGTATTGGAGAATCCGGATTCTATCTCTAAACTTGTACTTCGTAAAGGTCTGGACGCAGGAACTGCTTTTGAGATTCTGTCTATTGATATTGCGGACATCGACATAGGTAAGAACATCGGTGCGGCTCTGCAAATCGATCAGGCTAATGCAGATAAGAATATTGCACAGGCAAAAGCTGAAGAGCGCCGTGCTATGGCAGTAGCTTCCGAACAGGAAATGAAAGCAAAAGCGCAGGAAGCTCGTGCCAAAGTGATCGAAGCAGAAGCTGAAGTTCCTAAAGCAATGGCTGAAGCTTTCCGCAGTGGAAACTTAGGCATCATGGATTATTATCGCATGAAGAATATCGAAGCTGATACTTCCATGCGTGAGAATATCGCCAAGCCGACAACAGGCAATGCTGGCAATCAGCCATTGAGCAAATAATCGTTCACAAACGCCGGAATCCGATTTTATTTCAGTCGTAAGACGTTCTCCCCTTTCCTATGGAAAAAGAAAGAGACTTCTTCTGAACTTAAATCCGGTTCCGGCGTTTCTATTTATAGATACAATCCTATTATAAAACTAAAACCTTTCAATGACATGAAAAAGTACTTTCCATCCTCTGAATTGATAATCAATGAAGACGGTTCAGTATTCCATCTTCACGTAAAACCCGAATGGTTGGCAGATAAAGTAATCCTGGTAGGTGACCCCGGACGTGTAGCACTCGTAGCTTCTCATTTCGAAAACAAAGAATGTGAAGTGGAAAGCCGCGAATTCAAAACCATCACGGGTACTTACAAAGGTAAACGAATTACGGTAGTCTCTACAGGAATCGGTTGCGATAACATCGACATCGTGATGAATGAATTAGATGCACTCGCCAATATCGACTTTGTCACCCGTGAAGAAAAGGATCAGTTCCGCCAACTGGAATTAGTGCGTATCGGCACATGTGGCGGTCTACAACCCAATACGCCTGTCGGAACTTTTGTATGTTCGCAAAAGTCCATCGGTTTCGACGGGTTACTGAATTTCTATGCCGGACGTAATGCCGTATGCGATTTGCCTTTCGAACGTGCTTTCCTCAATCACATGGGTTGGTCGGGAAATATGTGCGCTCCTGCTCCTTACGTCATTGATGCCAATGAAGAATTGATCGACCGGATCGCCAAAGACGACATGGTACGTGGAGTGACAATCGCTGCCGGAGGTTTCTTCGGTCCTCAAGGACGTGAACTTCGTATCCCGTTAGCAGACCCGAAACAAAATGATAAGATTGAAGCGTTCGAATATAAAGGTTACAAAATTACCAACTTCGAAATGGAAAGTTCGGCTTTGGCAGGACTTAGCCGGTTGATGGGACACAAGGCTATGACCGTCTGCATGGTGATAGCCAACCGACTTATCAAAGAGGCCAACACCGGATATAAGAATACAATCGATACGCTGATTAAGACAGTACTTGACAGGATATAAATCTATATTCAGAAGGATTTAATTGTAATCGAAAGAATAAAATTGCAATTAAAAGAATGTATAATGGCTTGAATCTTTCACTGATAATATGTGTGGATTCAAGCCATTATTTTTTTATTAATAACCAATCGTAAATCTCTCCTGGTGGTGTTTCGGATATTCCAGTTCATCAATCATGGCGGCGGCATAATCTTCAACAGAGATATGGCTGTTTCCTACAATATCTACAATCATATCATCTTTTCCCAACCGATAACGTCCTGTACGTACTCCCGGACGCATATCCGCTGCCGGAGAGAAAAATACCCAGTCTATTTCCTTTTCTTTCTTTAAAAAGTTCAGATAGAACTCTCCTAGAGCTTTCACTCCCGGCAATATATTTTCAGGTACTTCACCGGAATCCATCAGACGCAAGCCCGGAGCGATAAACAAAGAACCGGCACCGCCCACCATCAAAAAACGATTAACACCCGCTTTCTTCACTCCATCAATAATGGTCAGATAAACTTTGATTGTTTCATCGTATATATCAGGATTATTCCACCCCGGATTGAATGCACTAATAACAGCATCCGCACCTTTACAAACGCCAGCCACTTCATCAAGCGCGGAGACATCGGCTTTCACCACTTTCAGATTTTCATTTTCTATCTTTATCTTTTCCGGATGACGAACTACTGCCGTAACTTCGAAACCACGATTCAATGCTTCATTCAGAAGGGCAGAGCCCACAAAGCCGCTTGCCCCGATAAGGACTATCTTTTTCACTTTCTCCATATTCTAATATATTATAATGTTACTACTATATAATAAATAACACTACAACATTCAGAATGTTAGTTCTCTTTTAGAAAATTAATTATCCGATATAAGATTCTATTGTCTCTTTCAACCTTTCCAAAGAATAGGGCTTTGAGATAACAGCGTTGCATCCTGCCTGAATAGCCTGTTGCTGTTCAGTATAGAAAGCATACGCGGTCACTGCAATAATAGGCACAGTCAGAGAAATAGTACGGATCTTTTCAGTGGCTTGAATACCGTCCATGATCGGCATACGAATATCCATCAGAATCAAATCCGGCTTTTCGCGGATAAAACTATTGATGGCTTCCTGTCCGTTGCGTACCCATGAAATAATATATTCCTTATTCAGAAGAATATTAAGTTGGGCAAAGTTCGACTCAATGTCTTCTACCACCAATATCTTTTTACGTTTATCCTCATCGACATTCTTCTTATGCGGAAGTCTTCTTTCGACAACCTCCTTCGGTATTTCCTGATAGGGTAAATAGAGTGCAAACACACTCCCCTGCCCTAATTCTGAAGTTACTTCGATACGGCCGCCCAGTCGTTCTACAATGCTTTTACAAATTGAAAGCCCTAATCCGGTGCCTTGCACAAAATCATTCAGTTTTTCAAACCGGGTGAAAATTTGAGGGAGTTTCTCTTTGGATATACCGCAACCCGTATCGCTGACATACAGTTTCAGCCAGGGTCCTTCATGTTTCAAGCCTAAAGTTATACTTCCCTTTTCCGTATTTTTAATCGCGTTCGACAAGAAATTGAACAATACCTGCATCACACGGTTACGATCAGTAGAAGTCCAGTATTCTCCTTCGGGACGAATCACTTTCAATTCTACATTCGACTTCATCTTCAGCTGGTGCACTTTTTCCACTTCTTCCACTAGTCCTGCAATCTCAACCTGCTGGAAATGCATTTCCGATTTGCCGGATTCAATACGGGAAAGGTCTAAAATATCATTGATTAACTGTAATAACAAGTTACTGTTTTTCTGAATAATTTCCAGATACTCCATTTTCTCTTCTTCATTTTCTGTCACTGCGATAATCTCCGAAAAACCAACAATAGCATTCAACGGAGTACGAATTTCATGGCTCATATTAGCTAAAAAGACCGACTTCATTTTATCAGCATCTTCCGCACGACGTTTAGCTTCGATCAATTCCTGCGAACGCTGAATCCGGTCTCCGATGTCATGTATCAACGCAAGTACCCTGTTTCCTTCAAAGGGGGCGATACGTGCCTGAAAATAATGCAGACTTCCATCCACTTCAAGCGGATATTCTATTTCCTTCAACTTACCATCACGCAAACATTCCCTAATGTTACAAATAAACAAGTCGCTAACCTCCGGTGAATAAATAGATCGTCCATCTGCTCCGCGTAGCACTTCCACAGGGTGAAGCAATATCGTTCCCGGTGCCATCAGGACATCGGTAATAAAGAAATTATCATCAAAAATAAAAATGAATTCCGGCAATGCTTCAATTATTTTGCGATTATACTCTTCCAGATATTTGATATGTTGCTCCTTTTCGCATTGTGAAGTGACGTTCACCGTATATGCCAGCAGTTTACCCGGATGACTTTCGCAACTCTCTTTGTAAGACAGAAAATGATCTTCCAGCCAAATTACTTTCCCTTGTTCACTTATACAACGAACTCTAATTTGTGAGGTCTTAGAGTCTGATAAAAGCATTTCTGCAAAGGCTTGTTTATAGAATTCAATATCTTCCGGATGAATAAACCGATAGAAATCATCTATATCTTCAAAAATGATCCCGGCATCCTTTAATCCCAGTGTAAAAAAATAATCGTTTGAAAAGGAGCATTTGCCCGTAATGATATCATATTCCCACAAAGCTATTTGATGAGCTGCAAGGACAGAAAGTATTTCTTGTGAGTTCTCCCGTATGAGTTCACTCTTTTCATTGGAAGAATATAAATTAATCGCTGGTTCCATAAGCATTATTGTTTTATTTTGTTTGGTGTACCACTGCACGGCAGCAAATATAAACAAATAAAGCACAAGTTGTGCTCAATTTTCTGTTTTTTACTTAGAAACAATTATCTTTGCTCATCCAAAAAGAAAAAAGAATGATTCAAGATACTATCTGTGCCATCGCTACCGCTCAAGGCGGTGCTATCGGAAGCATCCGCGTTTCCGGTCCGGAAGCTATTTCTATTACCGGCAGCATCTTCAAGCCAGCCAAAGCTGGCAAATTATTGAGCGAACAAAAACCATATACTTTGACATTCGGGCGTATTTATGACGGGGACGAGATTATTGACGAAGTGCTCGTCAGTCTTTTCCGTGCTCCTCATTCATACACAGGAGAAGATAGTACGGAAATCACGTGCCATGGTTCTTCTTATATTCTTCAACAGGTGATGCAGTTGCTTATCAAAAACGGTTGCCGCATGGCCCAACCGGGAGAGTATACACAACGTGCTTTTCTCAATGGAAAAATGGATTTAAGTCAGGCAGAGGCTGTGGCGGACTTGATCGCTTCTTCATCTGCTGCCACCCATCGTTTGGCTATGAGCCAGATGCGAGGTGGTTTCAGCAAAGAGCTGACGGAGTTACGCAACAAATTGCTGAATTTCACCTCTATGATTGAACTGGAGTTGGATTTCAGCGAAGAGGATGTTGAATTTGCCGATCGTTCGGCATTAAGGAAGCTGGCAGATGAAATCGAGCAGGTCATTTCACGGTTGGCTCATTCTTTTAGTGTTGGTAATGCTATAAAGAACGGTGTCCCTGTAGCTATTATCGGTGAAACGAATGCCGGAAAATCGACTTTACTGAATGTATTATTAAATGAGGATAAAGCGATTGTCAGTGATATCCACGGGACAACGCGTGATGTGATCGAAGATACTATCAACATCGGAGGAATCACTTTCCGTTTCATTGATACTGCCGGAATCCGGGAAACCAATGATACGATTGAAAGTCTCGGTATCGAACGTACTTTCCAAAAGTTAGATCAGGCGGAGATTGTTCTTTGGATGGTAGATGCAGTGAATGCAGGCTCTCAAATAGAGCAGTTATCAGAGAAGATCATTCCGCGTTGTGAAGGAAAACATTTGATTGTTGTATTTAATAAGGCTGATTTGATCGAAGACAAGCAAAAAGAGAATTTACAGTCTTTATTAAAAGACTTTCCTAAA
Organism: Bacteroides sp. 1_1_30; assembly: GCF_020982715.1. NCBI lineage: Bacteria > Pseudomonadati > Bacteroidota > Bacteroidia > Bacteroidales > Bacteroidaceae > Bacteroides > Bacteroides sp. 1_1_30. The sequence continues at coordinate 14,669 of NZ_JAJKHN010000080.1, read as the reverse complement.
GAGTCTACAGAATGTATTTTCATCTCGGCCAAACAACGGGAGAATACAAGTGAACTACAAAAAATGCTTATTGATGCCGCACATTTACCCACAGTAACACAGAATGATATTATTGTGACAAATGTAAGACATTACGAAGCTTTAAATAAAGCTTTGGAAGCTATCCATAGAGTACAAAACGGACTTGATTCGCAGATTTCCGGAGATTTTCTTTCACAAGACACACGAGAGTGTATATTCTTTATTTCGGACATTGCTGGTGAGGTCACGAATGATATGGTGCTTCAGAATATCTTTCAACATTTTTGTATTGGCAAGTAAAAAGTAGATGCAATCATTGGTATAATTTGATATAATAAAGTAGATAGTTGTAAGAAATCCTATGCCCATTATAGAAATACATTCCTTAACTGATCCCAGAATAGAAATATTCAGTACTCTCACTGAAGCTCAACTACGTAATCGTATCGAGTCTGATAAGGGACTGTTTATTGCAGAAAGTCCGAAAGTTATTAATGTAGCTCTAAATGCCGGTTATGAACCTTTAGCTCTTTTATGCGAGCAGAAGCATATCACTGGTGATGCTGCTGATATCATTGAACGTTGTGATGATATACCTGTCTATACGGGTGCAAGAGAACTGCTTGCCACATTGACCGGATATACACTCACACGCGGCGTCCTCTGTGCCATGCACCGCCCGACATCGAAAAGTGTAGAAGAAATATGTAGAGGCGCACGGCGTATCGCAGTCATTGAAGGTGTGGTAGACACTACCAACATTGGAGCTATTTTCCGTTCTGCAGCCGCTCTTGGGATAGATGCCATATTACTGACACGCAATTCTTGCGACCCGTTGAACCGACGTGCAGTCAGAGTTTCAATGGGATCTGTTTTCCTGATACCATGGGCTTGGTTGGATGGTTCTCCCAATGAATTGCATAAACTGGGATTCCGCACAGTCGCTATGGCACTTACAGAGAAATCAATCTCGATTGATAGTCCCATCTTAGCGACCGAACCCAAGTTAGCCATTGTGATGGGAACCGAGGGTGACGGTCTTCGAAGCGAAACAATTACCGATGCGGACTATGTGGTTCGCATCCCTATGGCAAACGGGGTAGATTCACTCAATGTAGCTGCCGCATCCGCTATCGCTTTCTGGCAACTTCGTGTTAAAGATTAAGTAACTCTGCCATCATCACCGGACGAGACACATATATGATTCTATTCATATTCCTACTCACACCTACAATATGTATTCGCCCCACAAGAACAGCGAGGCAAGAGTTTCTCCATTAATTCACTCCGAAAAAACTCATACAGTTCTTTATGCATAGCGTTATATAGTGCCACCACCCGTTCTTCCTGTTCATCATCGGCATGAATACCTCCCCGAAAAGGATCTGCAAAATTAAAAGAAACATATTTTCTCACTACCCCCTGCATTTCCTTTTGCACTTCCTCCGCTTCCGGACAAAGAGTAATAACATAATCCCATGTCTGCTGGGTATACGTAGCAACATCACAAGGCTTTCTACGTGAAAAGTCATATCCATTCTGTTCCATCACCTGGCAAACAACATCAGGGACAGAATTTCCAACCAAAACACCGGCAGTACTAATCTTCATACCTCTACCGAACGAGTTTAAAATCTCTTGCGCCATACGACTGCGACACGTATCACTATTGCTCACTATCAGTATATTCTTCATATGTGATTTCTATTTAATTTTCATTTATTTCCTGATATAGCTACTTTAATAACCCCATCCAGCTTGTTTTCAAAGACACGATAAGCCTCCTCAATCTCATTCAACGGAAATCGATGTGTAATAAGAGAAGTAGTATCAATTTTCCCTTCCTCAATCAGTTTGAGAATCTCGGCACAGTCACAACCATCCACTCCCCCTGTTTTAAAAATCAGATTCTTGCCATACATATCAGGTAAAGGAAGAAGCTGCGGCTGGTCATAAAGGGCTACTATGGTGACAACAGCATTAGGACGAGCACAATCCCACGCCAAATGGAAAGAATCATCACTCCCCGCTACTTCCAAAACAACATCTGCGCCACCATGGTCACTGTTTTGAATCACAAAATCCTTGCAATTTTCAGGCTCCGTTACTAACACATCAGGATAATGCTCGCGGACAAACCGAATTCTTTCAGGAGACTTTTCGCAGACAATGATACGCTTAGGGTGCTTCAACATTGCACATAGCAAAGTACAAACTCCGGTAGGTCCGGCACCGATAATCAGAACAGTATCTTCCTCGATAATTTCCGAGATACGTGCTGCCCAAAAACCTGTTGCAAGTACATCACCGACAAACAAGGCTTGTTCATCACTCACAGTATCAGGAATACGGTTCAAACCTTGATCTGCATAAGGAACTCTGACATATTCCGCCTGACCACCATCAATTCGGCAACCTAAAGCCCAACCGCCATTAGGATCAGTACAGTTATTCACATATCCATGCTTACAGAAAAAACACTCACCGCAGAAAGTTTCGACATTCACAATCACCCTGTCACCAGGCTTCACCGAAGTGACATCAGCCCCTACTTGTTCTACCACACCTACCATCTCATGCCCGACAGTTATTCCGGGCACAGCACGCGGCACACTGCCATGTTTAATATGAAGATCACTGGTGCAGATGCTACCAAGTGTTACACGCACGATTGCATCCCGTGAATCCTTTATTTCCGGTCTCGCTTTCTCCTGTAACTCAAACTTTCCGTGTTCAATATATGTGTATGCAAGCATAATATACTCCTTGTTCATTAATATATACCTTGCAAAGATAATGATTTCATTGGCAAAACAAATCTCTTTTATCACGTTCAATACTCCCAAACCGAATCTCACTCTATATTTATAACAATATAAAGCTGAATAAAGTCATTCACTATTTTTTCTACTTCAGTTTTGATATTCTGGAAAATATTCTTACTTTTATATCCCAAATAATAAATAAAAACAACAGCACAACCTATTATATTTACACACAAGCCTATGATAGATACTTCCGAAAATCTGGTTATTATAAAAGGTCAAATCAAGACTCCCGAAATAGAAAGCTGCCAAAATCATAATGGCAACTATAAGATAGTATTCCGAAATGTTCCTAGTGCGTATACTTACAAAGAAGAAAATGTCCTTTGGCTGACTGATCCGGACAAACCGGCCCCCAATAATTATCAAATAATCAGTAAAGGGAGAACTTTATCAAACATCAAAGCCTTATCTATTTTTAAGGCCGGATCACACAGCTATTGGCACATTTGTTTTCAGAATGGTAAAGAGTATGATTACAGAGAAAAGGACTTAGAAATTATCGAATCATGCTTGGGAGAGAGTCGTTCGAAAAGTATATTCGAATATTTGAAGAAAGTTGCCGATGCGAACGAATTGAAAGCTGATGACGGAACGAAGCTATTGGCAAAACAATATGAAAAGATTCATTTCATCGCAAACAACAGAGCTATTGCTGTATATCTGAATCCTCAAAAATATAAAATGCAGACCCAGACTGCCTCAACCTTGATTTTTCCTTTCGGTTGTAATGCAAGCCAGCAAAAAGCAGTCCAGGCAGCTTTTGAGAATCAAATCAGTGTTGTGCAAGGACCTCCGGGAACTGGAAAGACCCAAACGATTCTGAACATCATTGCCAATATCCTTGTGCGTGGTAAGACTGTTCAGGTAGTATCTAATAATAACTCCGCCATCGTCAATGTACTTGAGAAGTTATCCAAATACGATATGGGATTCATTGTTGCATTGCTTGGCAGCACAGCTAACAAAGAGAAATTCATCGAAACTCAAGAAGAGGAAAAACAATATCCGGAGAACTTTGAGTCATGGCATGATGCAGATGCCGACCAACCTCAATTTCTCAATCAGATACATCATCAGACAGAAGAACTAAAAAGCATATTTTCCAAACAGGAACGCCTTGCCATGGCAAGACAGGAAATACAAGCTTTAAAAATAGAGTGGCAACATTATCTGCAAGAGTTCGGGACAAAAGAAATTACTCTCCAACAACGAAAGAGTTCCAGCTCGGCAGGCCTTCTGAATTTATGGAATGAATGTCAACAATTTGCAGAAAAAGAGCAATCATCAAGTCTTCGGGGAATAGCAGCTTTTATTCAACGGTTGAAATGGTTATTCTTTAAATTCAGGAGCAAAGCGATTTGTAAAATCCCCGATAAAGGTTTTTATAAACGGGAGATGAGTTTGATTATCGCCGACTTCCAAATCTTATTCTACCAAACAAAGTATGCAGAACTGGAAGTTGAAATAGACACATTAGAAAAGGAGCTTGCCAACAAAGATGCAGCAGAAATGGCTAGACAAATGGCCGATACATCAATGAAATATCTAAAGAATCAGTTATTTCATACCTATGGCAATAATCATGACAAGCCCATCTTTACGCTCCCTGATCTAAAAAATAATTGGCGAGAGGTACAAAAAGAATATCCTATCATATTAAGCACTACCTTTTCATCATTAGGCAGTCTGCAACGAGATGCCGTATATGATTATATCATTATGGACGAAGCGTCACAGGTTTCCGTTGAAACCGGAGCTTTAGCCTTGTCATGTGCTAAAAATGCAATCATTGTCGGTGACACCATGCAACTTCCCAATGTAGTCACGGAAGAAAATAAGGAAAAGCTAAACTTTATCGCTAATGCCTGCCTGATTAAGCCGGAATATGATTGTGCCAATATGAGTTTTCTGCAATCCGTCTGCAAAGTTATTCCGAATGTACCACAGACCTTGTTACGGGAACATTATCGATGCCATCCCCGAATCATCAACTTCTGTAATCAGAAATTTTATGGTGGAAATCTTGTCATCATGACACGTGATAAAGGAGAAGAGGATGTCATTTGTGCCATACGGACAGCCAAAGGTAACCACTCCCGCAGCCACATGAATCAACGGGAAATAGATGTTATCAAAGAGGAAGTACTACCGAATCTATCCTATGAAACAGATGAAATTGGCGTCATAGCTCCATATAACAAACAAGTAGATGCAGTAAAATCCGCACTTGAAGAGGATATTGATGTCGCAACAGTCCATAAGTTTCAGGGAAGAGAAAAGGATGCTATCATTATGACCACTGTCGACGATGTCATCACTTCCTTTTCCGACGATCCCAACCTGCTCAATGTTGCTGTTTCGCGGGCTAAGTCACAATTCTACTTAGTTGTATCGGGAAATGAACAACCCAAAGACTGCAATATCAGCGATTTGATCGCTTATATCGAATATAACAATGGCACTGTTTCCACCAGTAAGATTCATTCTATATTCGATTATTTATATGAGCAATATACAGATGCTCGAATTGCCTATTTGAAAAAACACAAGAAAATATCCGAATACGATTCCGAGAATCTTACATTCGCCTTACTCGAGGATATCCTGAAAGAAAATATCAATATGCGTCATTTGAATATCATTTGCCATTTACCACTCTATATGTTGATTCAGGATTATTCTCTATTGAATGAAAAGGAAAGCAAATATGCTGCAAATATAAACACTCATATTGACTTTCTAATTTATAATCGTGTGAGTAAACAACCGATATTGGCTATCGAGACGGATGGTTATACATTCCACAAATCAGGGACAAGTCAGTCGGAACGTGATATTAAAAAGGATCGTATTTTAGAGTTGTACGGAATTCCGTTGGTGAGATTGTCTACTATAGGTAGTAATGAGAAGAAAATTATTGGAGATAAGTTAAGTGAAGTATTAAACTTGCATTAGAATGTTCATTGCAAATCATATTTTTTTTAGAATAGGAGTTTCTGCATATTCCAACAACTAATATTTCTATATTAATACCTATATGTTACTAGAAAAACGTATTCTTTAATATTACCGCCACCCCAAAGTATTATATATGGAGTGGCAGCAGCTTGGTACACTAATTTCCCAAAAGAAATATTTTAATTATTCGAAGCTCTGATTATTTGTTGGTATGATATACGATACACATTGAATTTTACATCAAGACTATTCCCAATATTACTAAAAGCCATACATATTATTCTGATAACTTTCTATACGCTCTAAAAATTAATTCTGCCATTAACACACGACGCTTAGTTAAGAAATCATGATATTCAAGATTCTCAAAATTTTCAGGTAATGCATTTTGGAAACATGTAATTTTATACCCTTCGACACCTAACCTACTCTTATAAGCTAGAACATATTCAGAAGGAGGATTATCTGAAATATCAATATTCGTAGAATAGTCAAGAAATGTATAATTAGCTATTTGGTTCCTTTCACGATCATCTTCAATACCAATTTGGGAAAGATAATTCTTTGGGTATATATGATGAATATCAATAGAAGACTTTCCCCCACTAGCCCCTACGATAAAGTATTTAGATGTTGGTGTATTACTAAATAACATGGGATAACCAAGTACATTAAGCGATGCCACATAGCCATACCATGCTGGCGATTGAGTTGAGGATGTGACAAGGTCATTTGGCAAATTATATTTAAAATAGTCATCAGTAAATTGAGATTTTATTTCATTATCCAAATAGTCTACAAAGTCTCTTGATGTATGAACTTTACGTAAATCTGCAAATTGCTTTTCAACAGCTGATTCAGGAGAGTTTGTATAAAATCCTTTTATCGTAGTCATAAAGAACCATCGTTGCATGATTTTCTTCAACTCCATAGGCTGGACATTATATTCTGTTTTTCCGATAAGATATAACATATATGAAAACACAATTGCATTTTCTGATGAAACCAGCGAACCATTAAGATAACCGGCTTCTGCTACAATATTCATAAACGCATGCCAATGATTAAGATTAACAACCAAAGTTAGCGCTTCTCTAAACTTCAATAAATTATCCGTTCTTATTTCTTCTGCAAATTGCCCGGTCTGAAGATCTTTACCTCTCAAAAGCATATAGGCGTATTTCAATCTTGCACGTTTGAAAGCTATACCTACAGTAGCACGTATCAAGTGCACTGGATTTACTTCAAGAATATGATTATATGAAGTTCCAGCTTCCGGAATACGTGAAGTCCGGCAAAAATCATTTATTTTATCATGAATTTCATTGTCATAGACAGCTAATAACGTTTCTATAAAGTTCTTTTCAGTCAGTTTTTGCCCGCCAGAATTCACACGAACAAAAATATCCGCCACATCTTGTTCAGATGCTGTTGCACTAATTCTTAATGTTGGCAGAAGATAAATATTTAAATTCAAAAGAGCATTAATATTTTCCTCTATAACTATTTCTTCATCATCAGAAAGTCTTGGCAACTCGTTTCTTACACGACTTTCATTAAGTTGACTAATATATGCTTTCCGGAATTTAGTAACATTTAATTGTTCTTCATGGGCAGCAAAGACTTGACTTACAGCACTAATCCATTCCGGATTACGCTCATAAGCTTGAGACCAAACTGCAAATTCTCTTTTCAGAGGATTAAATGATATTTTAATATTCCGTTCCTTATAGTTTACATTTTTAATCTTTATGCCTTTAATTGCTCCTAACAGAGCTGTAAGACGCTGTTGTCCATCAATCACTAAATCACGAGCCGTATTGAAGGTTTTATCATTAATTCCAATCTGCCCTTTGTTTTCAAAATTAGCAGGTGATTCCCAAAGCATTACATATCCAATTGGATACCCTTTCAACATTGAATCCAACAAATCACGAACTTTATTATCTTTCCAAACAAAAGGTCTTTGCAAATCAGGCAAACCAATACGCCCATTTTTTACATCATTAAGTAAATCTCCAACTTTACTTGGTATGTTATCAAATAATTCTTTTCCCATAACTGTCACTATTTTACCAAACTCATTAAAGTATCATAACTATCAATTTTACCATACTTAACCCCTGAATTGCTTAACTGCTCAAAAAGTTTCTCTGCACAAGCAATCTTGTTTTTCTCAATTTCCCGCAACTCCATGGAGCTCATTGAACCCTTGGTTTCAGCAATGAAATAGATATGCTTCACTTTATCTTTTTCAAAAGCAATAGCCCAGTCCGGTGAATAATTTCCTACAGGAGTCGGAATGTGGAACCCCTTGGGTAGTTTCGCATATACTGCCACTTCATCAGAAATATCAAGACTTTCTACAAATTTACGTTCATTACTCTTTTCCGCTATTCCATCAGTGAATACATAGTCAAGAATACTCTTTTGAGCTTTGAAAGCCTTATCCATAGAAGTATGTTTTTCCTGTGTAAAGATACTGCTGTCATATTCACCATCCACTTGATTATATGAAATATGCTCCACAATCATAGTCGCTTTTTGTTCAAGAATAAGCCGAGTAACCTTAGTAATAAACTCTTCCGGGTTTGCCTTAAACAGATCAAACTTAACCGGACGGATTTTTGTCAGTATTGCCGCTACTGTTTTACGGGTGAGTGTCGTGCCGGATGCTATTTTACCAATAAGATCATACTTCACATGGCTAACCACATCTGTAGTCAATCTATCCATCTGCGACGCCTTTTTTTGAAGCATCTCACCTGAAACGACATCATCTTTCTTTAGTTCATCCTTCTGAACACCTTTCGTTATCACATAAGTCAGTTGAGTGACTTCCAACTCTCTATTAATAGCTTCCACAGCTTTTTCAATCAACTCGTTACTGTCAAATTGAACTTTATAAGCGTATTTATGGTTGATACGCTTCCACAACTCCTGAAATTCCTTCTTTGCAAAATTATCATTGAGCGTATTAGGCGGTGTTTGTGGTTTGCTACCATTGCCAATCATATCATCAAGGACCTTACTATCGAAGATAGACTGAACACGTTTATAAACAGCATCTGTCAGTGGTTCCAGTTCATCAGGAAGTTGTTTCAAATTATTATTCTTCAAGTCCTCACGGAATATATCTGTAACCTCACCACCTTTCGTAATATAACCGTTCATACGCAACTGGAATACAATTTCTTGTGCGTCTTCTTTGGAAACAGTATACTTCTTCCCTTCATTGAAAAAGAGAATCTTACCAATAAAGAAATCAATATCAGCCTTGGTAGGACGATCGTAGAGATCTGCCTTGATGTCCTTCTGCAAATCTGCCACAAAAGAAGCATATCCTTCAGAGGCTATAACGGTCAGTTTGTTCACACTATGAACTTCATCTGGCAGTATTTCCGCATCCATGCGGATACCATACTGGTCAACACAAAGTCGCAGACCACGACCAACTTCCTGTCTCTTCTGACTTACACTATTAGATTGGCGAAGTGAACAGATTTGAAATACATTCGGATTATCCCACCCTTCACGCAAGGCTGAATGAGAAAAGATAAAACGAACCGGTTCGTCAAAGCTAAGCAGACGTTCCTTGTTCTTTAAAATCAAGTCGTAAGCCGAAATATCGTCTGATTGGTCTGAACCACGTTTTATATCACTATTGACACTTCTCCCTTTCTTATCAATGCTGAAATAACCCGCATGAGTTTCATGCGTGGAAATACTTCCTAGATAAGACATGTAATCAGCATCAAACATATTCTGATTATTATTCAATTCTGCTCTATATTCTTGCTCGAATATTTCACCATAACGTCCAAGCGTTTGCTGTCCGTCTTCATCATATTTCCTATAGTTGGAAACTTCATCCAAGAAAAAAAGCGAAAGCGTTTTGATTCCACGTTTAAACAGAGAAGCTTCCTTGCGAAAATGTGCCTTTATAGTTTCCCTGATTTGAATACGTGCTTTGTGATCAGCCGAAATATCCCCATACACATCTTTAATATACATCATTTTTCCGTTGGAAAATGAAACAGTACTATGACTACTATCCATTGTATCAATATGTATATCAGAAATAGTATAACCACGATATTGCTCCAATTCATTAGACACGTAAAACAAATCATCTCCGACACCGAGATTCTTTACCTCTCTCTTAATGTTATTGGCGTGTTTCACTTCTATTTCAAGACGAGCTTTGGGAGCTTCTGTCTTGGACAAAACAATATCTTCCAGATACATGTAACTATCCGTACCTTTAAGATGTTTCAATTCAAAACCTACTACCTCAATCTTCTTCACCAGTTTTTGATTGTAAGCATCCAATGCATCCAACACATAAACAGGATTGTGCGTTTCTTTATGAGTGGCTGAATAGTTCAACGTAAAAAGAGGGTTAAAGCGAGCTAAAGCGGTTTGTGTCGCTGCTCCGCCCATCTTTTGCGGTTCATCAAGAATGATGATCGGATGATTGGCAGATATAACATCAATTGGTCGACGACTGCCAAACTCATCACGTACGGAGTAAATGATGCGGGCAGCGGAATTTTTCGCCCCCTCTTTCAAAGAAGTATTAAAAGCCTGTGTATTAATAATCATTACAGAGATGTCACCACTTTGAGAAAACGTATCTATTTGATTCAGATTATTACTGTTATAAATAAAATAACGTGCTTTCTTCCCATAGTGCTCCATAAAGTGGTCGACCGTTATATCAAAGCTTTTCTTTACACCTTCACGAATGGCAACACTTGGTACAACCACAATAAACTTAGTCCATCCATACAGTTTGTTGAGTTCAAACATACTTTTGATATAGACGTATGTTTTACCTGTACCGGTTTCCATCTCAACATCAAGCTGACAATGCCCAAGCTTGTCTACCACCTCATTTGATAAACGAATATTATTTTCAGTCTGAACCTGATGAATGTTTTTCAATAATTCATCTTTAGTCAAAACTATATCTCCGTTTTTATATCCGGTAGAGTCTTCTTCAAAATGTATATTCTTGACTTCTGTCAGCTTACCATTATCCTTTACATACGTTTTTCCTTTATCCACTACATACTCTGCCAAGCCCTTGTTAGGCTGTCCGTTAAATACCTTCACTACATTTTCGACAGCATCTGTTTGGTATTGTTGTATCTTGAATTTAAGTTTCATCATCTTCCTTTTATTAATTTGTCCACTCCCGATTTCACTTTCCAGTATCCTGCTTTGTCTGAACCTATTCGTTCTATAATGTTTAACTCTTTTAATTGAGCTATAGCCCTTCTGATTGTTGCCAGACTTACGTTTAAACGTTCACATAATTCAGGCCGAGTTATAGTCGGGGTTTCTTTTAACAATGAGATTAAGTCCTTTTGCAGTAAAGTAAATGATTTTACAGGGTCATTTACAGGGTCATTTACAGGGTCATTTACAGGGTCATTTACAGGGTCATTCGTTTGACTTCTATAATTATTATTCAGCAGTTCAGTATAAAAGGAAGTAGCTTGTGAACGGAATCTAGGTTCTTTTGCTTCAGTAAAACCCGGAAGTTTTGCCGTTTCATTATATATCTTTCGTAATCCACTTCCTCTCTTTTCCATGAAATCCAACTGTGCAAACACATCAGCTAATATAGGATTACGACGTTTGGATGAAACATCATCCAAGTCCCGGTCTTGAATAAGTGTTCCATCAAACATTCCTCCCGGAGAATAAATAACCAATCGATCATCGTAAATATCAATATGAACTTCACTTCCCAACTCTGAATAATCACGATGTATAAACGCATTAACCAATGCTTCAAACACTGCACGGCGTGAGTAATCAGGAGTGTTCAGGCGGCGGTTCGGCAATTTTATCCATCCTTTCAAATTGTGTAAATCCACAAATTGTTCTCCCGCATCAAGCAACGACAATAAGTTTCCCTGATACTCACGAGAGTCTTTGGCATCATCTTTATGAATACCTGTCCATCTGGTGCAATAAAGACTTGAATGTCTATAAGGACATTGGTCTGAAAAAAGCACACCCGCATTTGTTAAGAAGCCTTTGTCAGTAATCAGAGAGAATGAACGTAACAACTTTTCTTGAAAGGGAGAACCGGTTTGTTTCTCATAAGCTTTTGCCAATACATCAAAACTCATTTCTTTCAAGGTGTATTCCGTAGATAATGAATCATACGTTACATTTCTACCTTTGAGTACTAAACCGCTTAGCTGATGGGCGTTGGCTACAACGCTTTCATCCCCCATCCTTACAAAAGCGATACGGCTTCCACTATTCACGAAATAATAAGGCGTCATACTTCCTGATAGTACACGAAGTTCGAGAATATTTTTTCCGTCTTCTGTTTGGAATGTTTTCAGTTCAAAGTCTGGTATAGGATCTATTATAGTCTTTATTTTATCACTAATAAACTCTGTATCTGATTTAATGTTACTCAAACCTACTACTTCGCCATCATCATTTACACCAAAGAATAATGAACCACCAAGTCCATTGGCAAAAGCACTGACACTCTTCAACCAGCTTTTGAACTGTTTGCGTTCCAAAAATTCTTTGAAATCACAAGTGGTATTCTCGCCAATCAGCCGTTTAATTATATTATCCATCATTTACTTCTGATTATTCCGGTTTCATTGTTTCTTATAGTACTTTTGTTACCGTATTTGGAGAATAAGTTTTAAATATCTGTTCAAAGTTAGTGACAGTGCTATCGTCTGCCATCGAGCTATCACGGAACACAGCATATTGGGGCTGCATTTTGGCAATAGCAGTAACTACACTATCATCTATTTCATTATCAAAACAAGCAACAAGATAATTGGTGGCTACATTATAGATAGTCTTACCTTTTATTTCTATTTGCTCAATCTTACTATCAAGTGTGGCACCTAATTCAAGCATTACCTGGAAGAGCAGGTCTTCACTTGTACGGTCGGATTTGACACTCTCGGTCTTTGCAAAGAGAGTTTGCTGATTGTATTCTGCTGGAGAGTAATATATATCTTCCATGTTACTACTGTCAAGTTTGAGAACACGGAAACCAATATCAAATGTTTTATATTCACTATTAGTAATCAAATTTATCCTTTTTCTTTTATACTCTTCTAAAGCTTGCTTCCCTGCGCGACGAATTCTTTCTTTCCCTATTTCAGTAATTAAATGAGGTTTCTTTATAGAGTCTAAAAAATTAATTGCGTTAGTCATTGTTTTCTTTGCTTTACTTGTAGCAACTTTAATTGATTCATCAAGATTCTCTTGAAGCTGTACAAGTATAAATTTTAATTTTATATCTTTCAATGCTAAATTAAAGACAGCTTCAGCTGTTGTCCCCGATCCAGAAAAGAAATCAAGAACAATATCTCCATCTTTACAAATAAATTCGATTAGCCTTGCCAAAATTGTGTCCGATTTTGGGTTTTGAAAAATATCTCTTGCCATAAGCAATTCAAAACGTTTAGTAGAACTGCGTCCATCTTCATATATTACAGATCTTAACTTGTCTTTAACATCTTCCAAACGATTTTTGGGTTTTGGCAAAGTAGTTTCATCTTTTCCAAAAAGAATATTGTCTTCTTCTAACATACGCTTCATCGTATCCCACGGAAAGCGAAAGCCTTTTTCTGGCATTTTACAGACTTTCTTCGTCACTGGATGTATAAGATCATATTCATATCCTCCAAAAGCAGTATTCGCAATATCACCATCATGAAATACACCTTTAGAATCCACATTATCATAATGAGTGATTCCTTTTAGAAGTTTAGAATTTTTCTTTATATAAATTCGAAGCCCATCTTGAATCTTCTCACAATCATCGCAATAAATTTTCTTAAGCCTCTCATATTCAGTTTGAATATACTTTGTTTCTTCTTTGTTATTTTCCCAATTTCGAAGAGTATTTCTGTTTTTACAAATACAAAGCATATATTCATGTTCTATTTTGATTTGTCCAGGATTATTATCTGTAGCGGTTTGGATAATCAATGTTCCTATATAACATGAATCACCAAATATTTCAGTCAGAATTTTCTTAAGATTACTAATCTCATGCTCATCAATAGAGACAAACATAATACCATCATCCGCCAACAAATCTTTTGATATTTTTATTCTTGGGTATATCATATTTAGCCAATCAGTATGAAAACGTCCATTACTTTCAAGATTTGGTTCCAACTGATTTCCCACATAATCTAATTGCCCACTATTATCTATATAACTTTTCACATTTTGCATATAATCATCATTATATACAAAATCTTTTCCCGTGTTATAAGGTGGATCAATATAAATCATCTTCACCTTACCAAGATATGTCTCTTTCAAGCATTTCAACACATCAAGATTATCACCTTCAATATAAAGATTCTGCGTATTATCAAAATCAACACTCTCTTCACGACAAGGGCGAAGTGTAGCATTGATAGGTGAATTAGCAAGAAGTATCGCCTTCTTCTTGTCCGGCCATGTAAACTGATAACGTTCCTCACGACCTTCTACAATCTCTGAAGATAGTTCTTGACGGAGCTTATCAAAATCAATAGCATGAACTATCCCGCCATCTGTAGCCATTTTCTCTGTTATACAGTTCGGAAAAAGAACTGCAATCTTATCTATATTTCTTTGAACGCCATCTAGCGTCTGCATTTTTAGTTTATCCATATCAATAGTTATTTTCAATTGTTTCAAATGACGTAACTCTACTAATCAATAAATTCCGTTGTTCCTCAGTAACTTCCTCACATCCAAATAAAGACTTAGAATTGCGTATCAAACGAATTATTGAAGGGATTTGCTGGTCTTTTTTTACAATAATAAAATTGATACAATTAACTAAATCTGTCGATTTTAATG
>NZ_JAJKHN010000007.1:0-99684 GCF_020982715.1 Bacteroides sp. 1_1_30 | reverse complement strand
AGGGTGTCCAAACCGATTTGGACACCCTTCCTTTTTATATATCAAATTAACTAATTACTTTTCACCACGTTTAGTAGCTGAATAGTTAATCTTCAAAGCATAAGATTTTCTAAGAGCATTTTTTACGTCAGTAATAATACCCATCTTTGTCTTTTGGTCTACTTTCAGAGATACAGTCATTTTAGCTGCATCACCTTCATTCATACTTGCACGTTCCTGGAAAATGAAGTCCTGTACTTCACCCACTTCAGCATAGCTGTCGTTGAGCTGAATACGACTTTCAGTACCCATTTTTGCGCGATATTCCTGTGTAGGTTCTCCTACATAGATGAATGTTACCAGCGATTTCTTCTCCAGTTTTTCGAGTTCAGTACCTTGCGGAAGTGTAAACTGTACCTTTAACGTTACCTCACGCATTGTTGTTACAATCATAAAGAAGAACAACAAGGTAAAGATAAGGTCAGGCAACGAAGAAGTATTCAATGCCGGCATTTCACGTTTACCAGTCTTATTAAATTTTCCCATTACTTACTTCTTTTTTTCTCCGTATTTTTTAGGTTCTGCTTCAGAAATTCGTTGCGGATAAATTTCACGAATCGCTTTTTGCTGATCGTCATTCAATTCCGCATATGTAGTTCCAAATTTCTGTTCAGCCAACTCGTCTCTCAATTCATTGTATGCAGCCACCAATTCGTTCTGCACGCTGATATAAGCCTGATAAGAAGATCCACGGTCATTCTGCAAAGAAATTACGTGCTTGTCATTAACCAGATATGTGCCAAAGAATTCTACATTCTTTTGTGTTTTTTCAGGCATATGTTCTGCGTTAGCAACGTTAGCAATAAATTCTTTAGCTTTCTCTCTCAACTGATCAACACCGATATAATCATTACCGCACATCAAAGCATCATCTTTATTCAAGTATACCTGCAATACGTTACGTTCTTTGATTTTATCAGTATTATCCTGATCTTGATCTTCGGGCGGTGGAGGCAAAAGTCTTGCCAAACCACGGTCCGTATCCATTGATGTTGTAATCAAGAAGAAGATCAGCAACAAGAAAGCGATATCCGCCGTAGAACTTGAGTTAATATCAGGAACTTTTCTTTTTCCTCTTGCCATTGTTATTACTTATTTAATTGAGAATTACTCAATTGATTAGGATAATTTCTTCTTTATGCCACTCACGATGATTGCAACAACTGTTACAAACAACAGGATGTAAATAGAATAAAGGAACATATCAGTTATTTTCAGCCAAAAAGGAACGTTGTCTGTACCGCTATAGCCCTGAATCTGCATTGGTGTTCCGTCACCCATAGACCAAGCAACAACTAAAACAACAACTAAAAGAACCAAACCAAGTAAAGATTTGATAGCATTTGCCGGATTATCTTTCAAGGCTGCTCCAAATTGGAATATTGCACCAAGTATAGTAGCTGCAATGGCAATGCCAAACAAAGCATACATCAAATAAAGTAAGGCGTCTGTTTGAGCCGGCTGCCACATCTCGGGATCTACTCCCGCAATCACTGCATCGCCTGTTGCATCTCCTCCCAAGAAGAAAAGGCACAATACGATCAGGATGATGGCAAACATCGCATAAAGTGCATAATACGATGCTCTATATGTTAACTTACTCATCTTCGATTATTTTTTGTATTTCAAGTTATATTTGATTACCATGTCTAACAAAGAGATAGAAGAATCTTCCATTTCGCTAGTCAGAGCTTCAATCTTAGCAAGTACATAGTTGTAGAATACCTGAAGGATCAATGCTACGATCAAACCGAAGATAGTTGTAATCAAGGCAACTTTCATACCACCTGCAACAACCGTCGGAGAGATATCACCTACCTGCTGGATTTTATCAAATGCCTGCACCATACCGATTACAGTACCCAAGAATCCGAGTGACGGAGCCATTGCGATAAACAGTGTGATCCAAGAACATCCTTTTTCAAGGTAACCAGCCTGTACACCACCGTAAGATACAACTGACTTCTCAACTACATCAATACCCTGATCAATTCTCATCAGACCTTGATAGTAAATAGAAGCAACCGGACCTCTGGTGTTACGAGCAATGTCTTTAGCAGCTTCAACATCACCTTTTTCCAAAGCAGCTTCGATAGATGCCATGAATTTTTTTGTGTTGATTTCAGCCAAGCTCAAATAAATGATACGTTCGATACAGAAAGCCAAACCGATCACCAAAGCGATAGCTACCAAACTCATGAAAGATGCAGTACCTTCGATGAATTTAACTTTGATTTCCTTGTGAATACCACCTTCTTCTGCAGCAGGAGCAGCAGCAGTAGTAGCTTCAGCGGCAGGAGCAGCTTGTTGTTCAGTTTGTTCTGCTGCAGGAGCATCTTGAGCCTGAGCAAGTTGAATTGAGCCAAAAGTGAAGGCCCCAATCACAGCAACAATTGCAAATAACTTTTTCATTGTGTGTCTAATTTTTAAGATTAATTAATTGATTATTATTATTGTATTTACTTCTCTTCTCTTTTTCATGTCTGCGGAGAGACGGGGATTCGAACCCCGGATACACTTTTGGCGTATACACGCTTTCCAGGCGTGCCTCTTCAACCACTCGAGCATCTCTCCCTGCATGTTTTCTGCATTTTCAGCTACAAATGTATTCTTTTTTTTCTTTTCTTGAAGCATTCTCCCTCTTTTATCTTGAATAAATACTGCAAATTAATATAATTTAAAACCTTTCGAACCTTATTTGCGGATTCCAAACACTTTTAGCGCATTAACAGAAGTGACCTCTGCTACGTGCTCTGGAGTTATCTGATAAATCTCCGCCACCTTCATAAGTGTGTCTTTTACATTGGCGCTCTCATTTCTCTTCCCCCGGTTCGGTACAGGAGCTAAATAAGGGGAGTCGGTTTCGAGCACAATGCGTTCTAAAGGAACTGTCGTCAGTGTTTCCGGTAAAGTCGATTTCTTAAAAGTAACGACTCCGTTAATGCCTAACATAAATCCTTCGAATTCCAACAATTTCGCCGCTTCTTCCGATGTCCCGGTGAAACTATGAAAAATGCCGGTCAATGGCGTCTTTTTATAGGGCTCCATTACCTTATATATATATTCAAATGCTTCTCTTGAATGAATTACAATCGGAAGGTCATACTCTAGTGCCCACTCTATTTGCTTTTCAAAAGCCAAAATTTGTTCTTTCAGAAAAGTCTTGTCCCAATAAAGGTCGAGGCCTATTTCTCCGATAGCCACAAATTCATTAGAAGTCGACAAGTACTTGTGTACAACTGCTAATTCCTGTTCATAGGATTCATTGACGGAAGTCGGGTGCAGCCCGATCATCGGATAGCAAAAACCCGGATAATCCCTACACACTGACAACATAGCATCAATGGTGGTACTGTCTATATTGGGCATGAAAATATAGGAAACTCCCGCTTTCCGTGCACGTTCCATCACCTGCGGCAGGTCTTCGGTAAATTCTTCAACAAAAAGGTGAGAATGAGTATCTATCAGCATGATATTTCTTTTTCTTCTTTTACTTTCTCGCTGGAGCGATAATAATATATCAGTCCGTAGTCGCGACATTTTTCTAACCTGGTATCATTGGGAGTGATATCCTGATATTTAGCTTCTACCTGGTTCCAGATATCCAGAATCAATTCATCTGCACGCCCACGCATGGATGCCAGTTCATCAAGACTGCGGTTGGTTAATGCCTGATAGTTTTTCTGTCGTTCGTAGCTTTCCAGAAAAATATCATAATGCACTTTTACACGTGCAATAGTCGGATTATAAATAGGTATGCCGCCTTGAGTTGTTCTTTGTTGTTCGCCTTCAATTATTTTCTTCCCCCACTCTACCAGTGCGGCTTCACTCAACAGGTCCGGCACTGTGTTTGAAGCAGGCAGGCCATATAATTCTTTATGCGCCACTTTGATTTCATCCCGAAGTACTGCCAAATTGAGTACCTGGATAAAATGAGAGATATACAACCGGGCGGTCTTCACGTTCATCTGATGCTTACGGCTGGCACGCGACTGGTTGTTGTAACACTGTGTATAATAAATTTGCGCAGCCTCGAACCGATGTAAGAAATTACGTGCCTCAAATAATGTCTTTAATGTAATAGCCAAGTCACGTACGTTATACATCTCCCCCTTTTCGACTGCCGCTTTCAACGCCCGAACTCTTGCTTGATCTGTATTTGGTAATCGTCTGTAAGGCATATCTCTGACACTTAGCTACATTTCACGATACATTAATAATTTCACAAGATTCTTCAATTCTTTTTTCCTGTCTTCTGCAACGGCGACTGCAGCCAGGCTTTCCATAGCAAGGGTGTAATATTCACGCATTTTGTTTTCGCAGACATTACGGATATTCAACTGATTATAGATTTCAGTTACCGCTTTTATTTTTTCTGCTGGTTGAAAAGTTTCTGCATTCAACCAACGATTCAATTCTTCCTGCTGCTTTTCATCTGCGTGCTCCAGTGCTTTGATAAGCATATATGTTTTTTTATTGCAAAGAATGTCTCCGCCTATCTTCTTCCCGAACACTTCCGGGTCTCCATATACATCCAACAAATCATCCTGCAATTGGAACGCGACTCCGATATGCATTCCAAAATTATAAAGATTCTCTGCATCTTCAGCAGTCGCTCCTGCCAAAATTGCACCGATTTTAAGACTAGCAGCAAGCAACACAGCCGTTTTCAAACGAATCATTTCAATGTATTCGTCTTCTGTCACATCACAGCGGGACTCAAATTCCATATCCAGCTGCTGCCCTTCACAGATCTCAAGTGTAGTCAGACTGAATAAATCCATCACTTCTTTCAGATGTTCCTGCGGACATCCCGTCATATAGCGAAATGCCAGAATCAACATAGCATCTCCCGAAAGAACAGCAGTGTTATCGTTCCATACTTTGTGTACAGTAGGTTTGCCTCTGCGCACATCCGAGCGATCCATCAAATCATCATGCAACAAGGTGTGGTTGTGGTAAACTTCAATTGCAGTGGCAGGATCGTATATAGACGCCACATCCTCCCGATACAAGTTATATCCCATCAACATTAATACAGGACGTATCCGCTTCCCACCCAGAGAAAGGATATATTCAATCGGTTCATAAAGTCCTTTCGGCGTCCGGGTAAACTGAATTTCAGAAATATGATGATTTATCTTATCAAGTAATTGAGAAGCTGTAAACATGATGAATAAAAAAATTAATGAATAAAAAGAGGCTGCCGAAAGCAGCCTCCTAATTTATATTATTACAAATTACTGCAATCTAAACATCACAGGAACCGTAAATTTAACACGTACCGGTTTTCCGCGCTGCATACCTGGTTTCCACTTCGGCATGGTATTAATCACACGGAGGGCTTCTTTATCCAGATACGGGTCAACGCTACGTACAACCTTCGCATCTACGATACTACCGTCTCTGTTAACAACGAACTGTACGATAACACGTCCTTGAGTTCCGTTTTCCTGTGCGATAGTCGGATATTTAATATTCTTTGCCAGATACTGCATCAAAGCTGCTTGTCCGCCCGGGAAGTCCGGCATGTTTTCTACAACCTCGAAAATAGTCTGTTCTTCCGGTTCTTCTTCAACAACTTGTACAGGCACATATTTTACTTCTACACGAGCTTGGTTATCTTCATTGATAATAGTTGTTGTTTCCTCAATATCAGCTTTATCATCCACAATCTCCAGCAATTCTGCTACTTTTGGAGCTTCAGGTGGTGGTGGAGCTGCTTGTTCAGGGGTTTCGGTAATAGGAATAATTTCCTCTTCAAACACGACATCAGCTACTGCCTGGCTTGTATCAATCTTCACGTCACGCTGGGTCCATTCGAACGCCACGAACATGAAAGCTAGAACTACCACGTAACCAACGAGCAACCATGTAGACTTCTTGCCTTCCAGGTCTGCTTTGGGTGATTTTTTAACTTCCATAAATTTATTAATATAATGATTAAAAAAAGTGTCCTTTCATGTGTCTCCGGGCAAATATAGTACATTTTCATGTATTCGTTCCCCTCTTTGCCTCTTTTTATCCAGCTTTTTAACTTTTTTAATTCTTTCGTACTTGTCTTGCTCCTTTTAACGGCAAACTTATGGTTGATTTTCAAATTTACCGTATCTTTGGCGGACAAATCAGATGAACTGAATATGAAAAAGATAACAATTGCAATCGATGGTTTTTCCTCTTGCGGAAAAAGCACAATGGCTAAAGATCTGGCCCGTGAAGTGGGCTACATTTACATTGACAGCGGAGCCATGTATCGTGCGGTCACTTTATATAGTATAGAAAACGGAATTTTCGACGGAGACGTTATCGATACGGAGAGGCTGAAAAAAGAAATTAAGGACATTCATATATCGTTCCGGCTGAATAAGGAAACCGGACGTCCCGACACTTATCTCAACGGTGTGAATGTAGAGAATAAAATCCGTTCGATGGAGGTTTCTTCCAAAGTGAGTCCTATCAGTACGCTCGACTTCGTACGTGAAGCAATGGTAGCTCAACAACAAGCAATGGGAAATGAGAAGGGGATTGTCATGGATGGCCGGGACATAGGTACCACTGTTTTCCCGGATGCGGAACTGAAAATATTTGTAACCGCCACTCCCGAAATCCGTGCTCAACGCCGTTATGACGAACTGAAAGCAAAGGGACAGGAAGCCAGCTTCGACGAGATTCTGGAAAATGTGAAACAACGGGATTATATCGATCAAAACCGTGAAGTAAGTCCGTTGCGCAAAGCAGAAGATGCGCTGCTCCTGGATAATACCGACTTATCGATTGAAGAGCAGAAAAAATGGCTTTTCGAACAATTTAATAAGGTAAGTAAATAGTTTGTTTTATGATCAAGGTAGAGATAGACGAAGGTTCCGGCTTCTGCTTTGGTGTGGTGACAGCCATTCATAAGGCAGAAGAAGAGTTGGCAAAGGGAGAAACACTCTATTGCCTCGGAGACATTGTGCACAATAGCCGGGAAGTGGACAGGCTGAAAACGATGGGATTAATCACCATCAATCGGGAAGAATTCAAGCAATTGAAAAATGCAAAAGTATTGCTCCGGGCGCATGGAGAGCCACCGGAAACTTATATAATTGCCCGTGAAAATAATATCGAGATTATTGATGCGACCTGTCCGGTTGTATTACGTTTGCAGAAACGCATCCGGCAAGGCTATCTGGCAGACAGTGACGAAGAAAAGCAAATTGTCATCTACGGCAAGAGCGGACACGCTGAAGTGTTGGGACTGGTAGGGCAGACAGACGGAAAAGCAATTGTGATTGAAAAGGCAGAGGAAGCCAAAAAGCTGGATTTAAATAAAAGTATCCGCCTTTTCTCACAGACAACCAAGTCACTGGACGAATTTCAGGAAATCGTAGAATACTTCAAACAACATATTTCACCGGAGGCGACTTTCGAATATTATGATACGATCTGCCGTCAGGTTGCCAACCGAATGCCTAAGCTCCGGGAGTTTGCGGCTACACACGATTTGATCTTCTTCGTCAGCGGCAAAAAGAGTTCGAACGGAAAGATGCTGTTTGAAGAATGTTTGAAAGTGAACGCTAATTCGCATTTGATAGATAACGAGAAAGAAATCGATCCTTCTCTTCTTCAAAACGTAAAATCGATTGGTGTATGTGGGGCGACTTCTACTCCGAAATGGTTGATGGAGAAGATTTACAATCACATTCGGACGCTTATCAAAGAATAACTGCTTTATTCATAAAAGAATAATAGCAAAGCAACATAAGAAAAAACGGCAAAGTAACACGAATGAATAAAAAGAAAGCAAAAAAGGGCTATTTGAACATTTTTAATATTTTCTTCATACGAAAAAAAACTTCATAACCGCTGCTTTCAACTTTTTATTGTACATTTGCCGCGTCAAACTAATTAATGAGAGATTGTTATATGGGAACAGTTAAGTGTATCGGAATTTTGACCTCCGGAGGTGATGCTCCGGGAATGAACGCTGCTATACGTGCAGTGACACGTGCAGCTATCTACAATGGATTGCAAGTCAAAGGTATATACAGAGGCTATAAAGGTCTGGTCACAGGTGAAATCAAAGAATTTAAGAGTCAGAATGTGAGTAATATCATACAGTTGGGTGGTACTATCCTGAAAACAGCCCGTTGTAAAGAGTTCACGACTCCGGAAGGTCGTCAGTTGGCTTATGATAATATGAAAAAAGAAGGCATTGATGCCTTGGTTATCATTGGTGGAGACGGTTCACTGACAGGTGCACGCATCTTTGCACAGGAATTTGATGTTCCGTGTATCGGACTGCCGGGAACTATTGATAATGACCTTTACGGTACAGACACTACCATCGGATATGACACTGCATTAAATACGATATTGGACGCTGTGGATAAGATTCGCGACACGGCCACTTCACACGAACGTTTGTTCTTTGTAGAAGTGATGGGACGTGATGCCGGTTTCCTTGCACTGAACGGAGCAATCGCTTCGGGAGCGGAAGCTGCTATTATTCCGGAATTCAGTACGGAAGTCGACCAACTGGAAGAGTTTATCAAGAACGGATTCCGTAAATCAAAAAACAGTAGTATTGTATTGGTAGCCGAAAGCGAACTGACCGGAGGAGCCATGCATTATGCCGAACGTGTGAAAAACGAATACCCGCAATACGATGTACGTGTGACGATCTTAGGTCACTTGCAACGTGGTGGTAGCCCGACTGCCCACGACCGTATCCTAGCAAGCCGCCTCGGTGCTGCTGCTATCGACGCTATTATGGAAGATCAACGTAACGTAATGATCGGAATCGAACATGATGAAATCGTTTACGTACCGTTCAGCAAGGCTATTAAGAATGACAAACCAATCAAGAGAGATCTTGTCACTGTATTGAAAGAGCTTTCAATCTAATCTTTCTATTTTTAGGAGTTCAGCTTATATCAGTATATAAGATAAAGAGCGGTGGATGAACGGGAGATTTCCTTATCATTCACCGCTCTTCTTTCATTTATTCAATGCTTCTTTTCACCACAGAGGACACGGAGGTGAATTTGTTTTATGACTTACGGTTGTGACCCTAATTTTAATGCGTAATCCTCCTCTATAAAGTTGAAAAAACATGAAAACATCTGCCACCTGCAACCAAACGCGTGTAATGCACTAGTTGATAAATAGTTGGAGCGTGGCAGATACTGTTGCAGATAGGTTGCAGATCAAAATATCTGCAACACAGTATAAGCCTTGCATAAGCTAATTCTCCAAGAGGGCAAAAGTTTATTATATACATTAACTTCCCGTTTCCAGGCGGGGAACTGTCGTTTCCTGCATTAGAAATTACAGTTTCCACGGTAGGAAACGAGAGTTTCTAAGGCGGGACACTACAGTTTCTACGTAAGGATACTGTCGTTTCCCCGTAGAGACACCACAATTTCTCCATAGGGTCCCCAAATTATCCCATAGCTTTGCATAAAGGAATCAAGGCTTTTTCTTTGATTATATAACGTGTTGCAGATACTTTATCTGCAACCTATCTGCCACAGGTATCTGCAACGTTACAACTATCTATTAACTAGTGTATTACACGCGTTTCGTTGCAGGTGGCAGATGTTTTTATGTTTTTCAACTTTATAGTAGGAAAAAATTTCATTCATTTCAGTACCTTTATGAGTCTTTTTATCCATAAATAATATCCAGTCAGTGGTAGTGCAGCCCCCAATAAGGCAGCAATAAAGGTAAGTATGCGAGTAAACATTCCTCCCCAGTTACCAACATGCACAGAATAAATCCAACCACGAATCTTTCCCGACTTGTCTTGATGTTGATAAAGACTTGTTTCTGTAAATTCACCATTATCCGTATTGAAAGAATAACGGTCAGATGCCCGCTGATTCCCGAAACGGTTGAAAGACACGCTTGCCGTACCAGAAGAAATACTGATTTGCTTATACTCCGGATTCTGACGTCTTAGTTTATCATAAATCTCTTGCCAATAAACGAATGGTGAAGTTACCAAGTAAATATCACTGTGATTGTTTTCCGAACGTCCCTTACTATCAGGCTGCTCTCCTGTATATTCTCCGGTATTGCGATTTTTGGCATGTTCTCTATTGTTTTTCCGACCTTCCGGACGTCCGCTTCTTTCACCCTTTCGAACCTCATTTCCTTCTCTTTTCTTTTCCCGATGGGCTGCCAGTTTGGTATCCCTCTTTTGAGCATCACTTTTCTGTTCATGTCCTTGGGCGGCACGTTGCTGTACTTCCACCCCGAAGACCTTATAGAAAGCTGTCCGATACCACGGAAAAGACCAGGTCAATCCCGTCAGTGCCATAGCCAATAGAAAGATCAGAGCATACATTCCACCTGCCACATGCAAGTCATACCAAAACCTTCTCCAACCTTTTGTTGCTATTATTTTCAGGCTATTCTTCAATGCTTTACGTGTACGCGGCCACCAAATGACAATTCCCGAAATCAGTACAAAAACAAGTAAAAGCGTACTGACACCTACAATCATTTTGCCCCAAAAGATCCCTTCATTTCCCGGATTCATACTATCCAGCAGCCAGCGATGCATTCGGAACATAAACATAAAAAAGCCGCTACGCTCACTTTTTCCTTTTACTTCGCCCGTATACTGGTCTACATACAAAGATGCACGACGTGGTTTGGAAAGACTAACCTGATACGCACGTCCGGGATCAGAAGATATGCTGACACCGGCCACCGATACACTGTCAGGCAATGTCGTCGCCACTTTTTCAAGCAACTTATCCATAGGAAGAGGAGACTCCTTTACCGTTTCCACGTAGTAAAGATCGCGTCGAAACCACTCATTCACCTCATTTTCAAATACCAGCATGGCACCGGAGAAGCAGACAAGAGTTATTATCAGTCCGAAAGGGACGGAAAGCCACAAATGTATCTTTCTGAATATTTTTTTCATGTTTTCAATCCTATTTCTTGAAAAAGCCTGCAAAGCTTTCCGCTCGGCAGGCTTTTATATACAAAAGATTCTCTATTTAACCGACTGTATTATTTTGAAAGATATTCCATCTTACCTACCGTAGTGATAGCGTCAGCTTCTACCGTCAAACCTTTGACTGCCTTGCCTGTTTTTGCGTCTATTTTATAGAAGGCCGGTTTCTCGCCCGTAGTCACAGTGACAGCCATATAAGCATACCCTTTTTCTCCATAAGGCTCGCCACCAAACTTTCCGTCAGCCGGCAGACCTGTAACAGGCATAATCGTCTGATCTTCCGCCTTGAAAACAGCTAATTCGCTGACATCTGCACTTGTACCGCCATTAATCATATCTTCCGCTCCCTTTTTATACAATTGAAGCAGGAAGTAATCTTCAGAGATGTGCCAGCAACGGAAAATAGGATGTTTAGTGCCTATCTCTTCAAAGTTCACATAGTAATCCGGATCGAAATCTGTTGCGCCTGCCTTGATACGCATTGCACCCGAAGGCTTCTGTCCTGTTACCTTCTTCAAATCTGAAGATGAAACTGCCGTACGTCCATATCCGGGAGAGAACACATAGACGTCACCATTATCAGCAGCCCAAATGGTCTGATAATATTGTGAACGCATACGACCGCATGCATAGCCTATTTTATCAGTCTTGGCAATCACCGGAGTCTCATTAAAGTTCGTGCCACTATAAATTGCCACGTAAGCATTATCCGGGTATTGTGTAGAAGGAATAACACCGGCTGTATATGCACCGCTAGCACTACCACCGTCAGTCTTAGTCACAAGTTCCTGATCTGTCACAGCTTCCGGCCATTTTTTAATACCGTACTTACTCATTCCCATCGGGATGACAGATGTATAAATCTTATTGTTAGCTTCAACCAGACCTGCCCATGAAACTTTTTCACCATTACCCAAGTAATTTTCGGCAAGCAAGGTACCCTCTTCCTGGCTGCCGTCGGTTGCATCCAGATAGTTGAACAACAATGCTTGAGCCACATTCTGATCCTCATCCGTTATTTTCGAGTCCCCGGTGGAAACAGTCACCACTTTATCCCCCCAGGTTCCATAAGACGTGATACGGTTATAAGTGTATGTGTACTTTTCTTTCATTTTACCATCTGCACCCAGATAATAGGAAGCTCCTGTACCTGCGCCACCTTTATTATAAACTAAAGCAAACACATAATCCAGTCCTTTATATACCCAATAGGTACCGCCAATCACCTCGGTTCCATTCCCTTGAGTCGACACTGTTCCTTCATCCAAAGAATTGGCTACTACCAAATAACTTGCTTCACCAGTTGTGGCAGCCACCACATAAGCTGTTTCTCCATCAATCGGCGGATTATCCACCGGATTATTATCATCGTCGCAAGATGCCACAAACACACCGCTACTCAAACAAAAAGCTACGGCAAAAGCCTGTAATAAAAACTTCTTCATATATTCTTTATTATTGATTGATACTAAAAACTTACTCTTATTATTTACCGAAAAACACTCTGAACTTTCCATAGAATGCGCGCCCCGCTTTTTGCAGGCTAAAATTGTCAAACAGTTGGGCATCGGTGAAATTCCTACATTCAAATGATACATTATAACGTCCATTCTTCATGGTGTAGGACAAAGACAGATTATGAGAAAACTGTTCCGGCACCATATTCTTTGAATCTTTATCTCCGAGATTTTCCCAGTAAAGAGGAAAATCGTGCTGCCAGTAGCTATCATAGCCGATGCTCAACACATTTCCTTTGACAAACAGGTCATTCCAATAAAAATTTGCATTGATATTAGCATAACGATAGGGCAGATTCGGCATACGCACTTTATAGTGCATGCTTTCCTGCAAAGAAGAACCCGCCAGAAACTTTTCGTAATCACGAGTATCGATGCTATTGAATGTTCCTCCTATATCAAACCAATGCGAGAAGCTATAAAGCAATGACAAATTATACCCTTTGGTCCTTACGTGACCGTGGTTCTCATAATATCCGTAGCTTGTTCCTCCCAATACGTCCAGTCCTCTTTTTATATAATCTTTCGTATCCCGATATATCAAACCGGCCTCGGCATACAATCCATGCTTACCAAACTGATGATTATAGCTGAAACTCAAATTGACATTATCACTTTTCTCCGGTTTCAGATTCATTTTACCAGCTTCAAGGTCTTCATCTCCAAAGAGTTCGTCCGTGGTCGGCAGGCGGAAAGCCTTTTCGTACGAAAGTTTCACCTGAAGATCTTTCCATATAAAATAGGTACCTGCCGCTCCATATCCAAGAGCGCTTGCCGTATTGGACAGATTGATATAATTGCCTATTCCATCCGTATTCTGCGATACCGGTCCCTTGTTGTATTGCCGATAATATTTGGCAAATGCCGACACATTCCATCTGTCCGACGGCATCAGACGGTAAGAAAGCCCGCTGACGTTTTTACGAGTGATTTTAGGAATAGAAAAGTCCGTGAATTTGGAAGAAGCACCGATGGTAGAACGGCTCGTACGTTCAAAATCACTGATTACATGACTGAAAGTAAACGTATGCGCCTGTCCGATATGATAATTCATCTTCAGCGTCCCATTCCAGTTTCTATTTTTAGATTCACTGTTCTGGTAAGACTGTTCTCCCCGGCTACCTTTTTCATAAAAATCTCCACGCCAGTTGTAAGCCCGCGAAGCGGTATCGACATTATTGGTGATATTATGATTGTAATTGGCAGTCAACAGCAGATCCAGGTTTTTCACCAATAAGTTCTTTTTGTAATATTCTAAAGAAGGGACCAACGAATGTCCTTTGCGGAATTTTTCACCGAACACGACATCTTGATAAACGCCTGTTTGTATCTCTTTATAGAAATGAGAATAATTGAAACTCAACGCCAAACGATCTGCCCATTTCTTTCCTACCAGGCCGATTTTTCCAATCACGGCTTCATTATGATACTGGTCATTAAAACGTTTCAGATGATAAATCTTATTTTTGTCAAGTGGCGGAAAACGTACGCTTCCATCTTCTTTAATCTCAAATTCGCGTACATAAGTGTCTACATAATAATCATTATCCGAGAAATTCTGAAAAGCATTGACCTCATACATAAAACCATTCTTGAACGTTTGTCCGAAGCGCACGTATGATTTATGAGTATTAAATGACCCGTAAGAATAGGAAGCGTCCATAAACCACTTTCCGGGTTGCTTGTTGGTGACAATATTAACCACTCCCCCAATAGCATCGGTTCCGAATCCTACAGGAACTACTCCTTTATAGACTTCTATACGGTCGGCAAAATTAATAGGAACATTGTTCAAATCGAATGCGGCACCGGCTCCCTCCTGTGGTATGCCGTCAATGAAGATTTTCACATGTTTCCCGCTAAAGCCATCGATATACAATTGCATATCCGACCCCACTCCACCTGATTCGCGGAGTTTTACACCGGGCACTTTAGTCAGTGCACCTGCCAAAGTCTGCGTACTATTATGCAATTTCTTCGCATCAATGGCTACCGCATTAAAAGCAGACTGATTCACACGACCGACTCCGGATGTCGTGACCAGCACCTCTCCCAGTTCTTTTACCGCCGGCGCGATAGTGACGTTTACTTTTATTCTTTCTCCCTTGGCTAATTTAACTTTCTTTTCTACCGTTTGATAACCGATAGCCGAAACGACAAGTGTATATTCACCGGCTGTAGTTTTCAAATGATATATACCTTTTTCATCTGTATAGCATCCTTGGTTGGTTCCTTTCAGATAAACTGTCGCAAAATCCACCACTTCTTTCTCCGTGGACATTACTCTACCCGAAATTAAACTATTACGGTGACGCCCATGTTGTGAATATACGGATACGGAAAACAAGAATGCCAGAAAAACCAAAAAATATTTATTGCTCATCTCCTTTTTACCTTTTTACTTTATACCTTTTCATTGCTCTAAAAGCGATGCAAAGGTAAGCAGAAAGAGGGATGCCAAACAATCCCTATCTATTGGTAAAAATAAGACAACAAAAATGAGATATATAGATATGTACAATACCTATATATAAGTAAATACTGGATAATTTAAATAAAAAAAGAAAAGAAAACCTACTTCAGCCAACTCGCCAACGCACGTTCCGTTACCTCCCACAACTGCTCTTTTTGCACATGATTCGTGTATTTATCAGACAAGTTTTTCCGGTGGTTATTGACATACAGTTGTCCTGTCACACCGGCTTCCTTTTCGTCCAACAGTAAACCGATTGCCGTAGAAGCCCCTTTCTTGGGTTTACGGATAAAAGGACGGAAAAAAATATCCGTCAACGGATCGAACCACTTGTGCATAGTGATGATATCAGTAGAAACAATTCCCGGATCGGCAGCATTGACGGTAATCCCCTTCTCTCGAAGTTGCTCGGAAAGTTCGAAAGTAAACAATAATAAAGCCAACTTCGTGTTACTGTAAACAGGAATCCTCCAAAACGTTCCCGTTTTCCCTCTATGAAAGAAATCTGGGAAGTCGAGCTTGCCGATTGCGTATGTACAGGAAACCATATTTACGATACGCGCTCCACGCACCATCAGCGGAATTAATTTCCGGGTAAGCAGATAAGGTCCCATGTAGTTCACACTTACTGTTCGTTCGAATCCTTCGGAAGTAGTATGAAAACCTGTCTCCATCGTTCCGGCATTATTCATTAACAAAGAGATGGGAAGATTCCTTTCTAAGATCTGACTGGCAAAAGCAACTACGGATTGCATAGAAGATAAATCGATAGCTATTACTTCCAAATCCGGGTTTCCAGTTTCCTTGCTCAAACGTTCACGAACAACCTCCGCTTTCTTCGGATGATAACAAGCCATTATGATTCGATAACCGGCTTTGGCTACGGCACGTGTTATTTCTGTTCCCATTCCTCCGTCCGCACCGGTGATGATTGCCCATTTCATTTCACTCATTTTTTCTCCAGTTTATCAATCTCCTTTTGTAAAGAGGAAGGTAATTGTTCTTTCAAATGTTGATGACAAGCCATTTCTATCGTATACATACGTCCTATGCAATAATTACTGTGTCCACAGTTGCAGCGTGCTTGTTGCTCCTGTTTCATCCGGTTCACGAATCCCGGTTCGTTCAGTAACGCTCTCGCCATCTGCACGGCATCAAAACCGAAATCGAGCACTTCATCTATTTTCTGACGGGAAACAAGACCACCGACATAAATCAACGGCGCATCCGGAAGAGCCGCACGGAATTTCAGTGCATCTTCAAGGAAATAGGCCTCTTTGAAGGGTACAGAGGGTATCATCCATTTGCCAAACATACGGACTCCGTATTTCAGCCACCAACAATTCATATAGTAAGACATCGAACGAATCGGCATGGCACCTCTCATTACATACATCGGCGCTTTGCTGACAAAACCACCACTCAACACCAATCCATGAGCGCCAAGTTCCAACAGACGTTTGGCCACTTGTATGGATTCGTCTATCTCCATTCCTCCTTTGAAGCCGTCGCGCATATTCATTTTTACAAAAACTGCCATATCATTGCCCGCCGCTTTCATCACTTCTTCCATCACCATATCCATAAAACGCATCCGGTTTTCGAGCGAACCGCCATATTCATCTTTCCGATGATTGGTGTAGGGAGACAGGAATTGACTAATCAAATAGCCGTGCCCCGCATGTACTTCAACGGCGTCAAACCCGGCTTTCCTCGCCAGATTGACTGCATTTCCATACGCTTTCGCCATTTCCGGAAGCTCCTCTTTTTCCATTCCACGCACAAACGTAGGAGAATAGAGGTTGAAGCCTGAAGATGCGGATATAGGAGTGACACCACATATATTTTTATGGGACATATTTCCACAATGCCCGATTTGTATACCTACTGCGGCACCTTCATCGTGCACGGCTTTTGTCAGTTCGTGTAAACGGGGAATAATAGACGGACGCAACCACAACTGACGGTCGAAAGAAAGTCCGCTTTGTGTCACGGCAGCATAAGCCACTGTTGTCATACCCACTCCCCCCGCAGCTACCGACCGATGGTAATCCAGCAACATCTGCGTGGGAGTATTCTCCGGACACATGCTCTCAAAAGCTGCCGAACGAATCGTTCGATTCCGCAGCGTCAAAGGGCCAAAGGTGACCGGGCTAAAAAGTTTAGATTCCATAGTAGTTGATATTTTATTTAAGTCATACGTAAGTCATGATGAAAAACGCTCCTAATAAAGGAAAGGGAACACTCGTTTCCGTTCTCCCACTGCGTCTCCGAATTCTTCGCGGTAACGGCACCAAATGGCGTTGGCACGGGGAACAAGGTTAGCAATCGTCCACCAAAGGAAGACCAGACCGGAAAGTGAACAAGTGAGTATCGCCCAACCTGCCCATTCTACTATCTCACCGAAATAGTTGGCGGAAGTGACATAACGGTACATTCCTTTTTGAGGCAGATAATGCCGGGTGTCTCCCGGTTTGCGCAAATGACGGATGATATAATCCGACTGCCAGTTCAACAGCATACCTGCGAAAAAGAGCAGTGTGCCGATAATAAACCACGGTGAAGTGAGCCAGCCGGATTGATACATCGTTTCGGGAGCAAGATAGAAAATCCATTTCCCTTGCATATAGCCATTCAGCAAATTAAAAAGAACTCCCATCGACATGATTGCCAGTGGCATCTTACTTTTCCCTTTCAATAGTAAAGGGAAGATGAAAGCACGCTGAAAATAGTGAATTTGAAAGAAGAGGAAGAAAGTGAAAATCACCGGCTCGAACCGACGTTCGGAATAGATCCACATCACGCACATCACCACGAAAACCGGAGCTTCCATCAATATCCAGGCTAGTTTATTGGAGATAGCTACGCCCCACGATGCTGTGCGGAAAATACCATATCCGGCTTTCACAAAGTAAAGGGCGATAAAAACAAACAAAGCAATTAGGCTCATCACCCCCAGAAACAGATTAAAAGTATCTATACTCATACCGATCTATTTTATAACACGCAAAAATAACAAAAATGAGATAAATGACGATACAAAAAATAGAAAGAATCTGAAGTACATTCTTTTACGAACATAAAAAAGGAGAAAATGTAAAATTTCCCGGATGTGCTTCTGAAATGATCGGGCACACATCCGGGATTACTTATCTATTCAATAAAAGGATTTGTTCTTATCAGCGTTTCTTAATTGGGATATAAGCCAAATCATCAAGTACATTTTTATAAGCCGGGCGGATAATCCGTTTACCGTCGAAGGTCAATTCTTCATTGCGGTGTGCACACCAGCCTACGATACGTGCCATGGCAAACAATGGGGTGAAGATTTCCTGCGGCAAACCGATCATTTCATACACGAAGCCCGAATAGAAGTCGATATTGCTGGACACTGTCTTTCCGTTGTTTTTAACCCGTCCGAAAGTAGCTATGGCACGTTCTTCCAACAGTTCGAGGAAAGCAAATTCGCTTTCTCTGCCTTTTTCACGGGCAAGGTCGCGAGCCAGTTCTTTCAATAGAAGAGCACGAGGGTCGGAGATGGTATAAACGGCATGTCCGATACCATAGATCAATCCGGTTTTGTTATACACTTCTTTGTTCAACATTCGGGTGTAATAAGTGTCTATCTCATCTACACTTGTCCAGTCTTTGATATTTTCCTTCAGGTGCTGGAACATGTCGGCAACCTGAATATTGGCACCTCCGTGAAGCGGGCCTTTCAGCGAACCGATACCAGCAGCGATGGCCGAATAAGTATCTGTTCCGGTAGAAGAAGTTACGCGAACGGTGAAAGTGGAGTTATTACCACCACCGTGCTCTGCCTGAAGAATCAATAACAAATCGAGGGTGCGTGCATCCAGTTCGGTATAGTCTTTTTTCAGCATATACAGGAAATTTTCGGCAATAGATAGCTTTTCCTGCGGATGGCGGATATGCAGAGAACGTCCGAAAGTAGCATGACGAAGCATATTATAAGCATAAGCGATGATAGTAGGGAACTTTGAAATCAGTTCAATACTCTGACGCATCAGGTTATCCCGGGAGGTATCATCCGCATTTGCGTCAAAACGATACATTTCCAATACACTGCGTGAAAGAATATTCATGATGTTGTTTCCTTCCAACTCGATGATGTTCATTTTCGTTTTCTGTTCCAACGGCATATTGTCGTTAATCAACTCACGGAAAGAAAGCAATTCTTCTTTATCCGGCAGACGTCCGGAAAGCAATAGGTAAGCCACTTCTTCGAAGCCAAAGCGTTTCTCTTTGATTATAGCGTGAGAAATATCTTCTACATCATAACCGCGATAGAACAGTTTTCCCGGTATGGGTTTCAACCCACCACCCGGAACACGTTCATATCCTACTACATTACCGATTCTGGTTAAACCTACCAATACACCTGTGCCGTCTTCATTACGCAATCCGCGCTTCACATCAAACTTGGAGAACAATTCTGTATCAATCCGGGTAGCTTCCTTCATTTCCTCGGAAAGCTTGTAAATCAAGTACTCTTTTTTCATCTTTCTTCGTTTTTTATTCGTTACTTTTGTTTTTCAATTCTTTCCACGATCTCACGAGTGAAAGCGGAAGTAGAGAGGGAGGTTCCATTCGGCATAAAACGGGCTAAATCGTGTGTAGCGCGAGCGTCCAAGAAGCTTTGTTCCAAGGCTTTCTCTATCAGAGCAGCCGCTTCTTTCCAGTCAAAATATTCGAGCATCATTACTGCCGAAAGGATAATAGAACAAGGGTTCACCACATCTTTTCCCGCAATATTGGGGGCTGTTCCGTGAGTCGCTTCAAAGATGGCATGACCTGTCTGGTAGTTGATATTTGCTCCCGGAGCGATACCGATACCGCCTACCATGGCCGCCAGTTGGTCGGATACGTAGTCTCCGTTGAGGTTTAAGGTGGCTATTACGGAATATTCTTCGGGAATCAGGAGTGTATTTTGCAAGAAAGCATCCGCAATGCAATCTTTTATCACCAGTCTGCCATCTGCCAAGGCATCGCCAAATTCACGTTGCGCCAGTTCGTAGCCCCATTTTTTGAAACCACCTTCGGTAAACTTCATAATATTCCCTTTATGCACCAACGTTACGGAAGGCAAATGATGGTCGAGCGCATACTGGCAGGCAGCACGTACAAGACGCTCCGTGCCCTCACGTGATACAGGTTTCACACCGAAAGAAGAGGTTTCCGGGAAACGGACTTTTGTCACGCCCATTTCGTCTTTCAGGAATTGATAGAACTTTTCAGCTTCCGGAGTTCCGGCTTCCCATTCGATACCTGCATAAATATCTTCCGTATTTTCACGGAACACACACATGTTCACTTTCTCCGGTGATTTGACAGGCGACTGTACTCCCTGATACCAACGAACCGGACGAAGACAGACGTATAAATCAAGTGTCTGACGCAGTGCTACGTTCAACGAACGGATTCCACCTCCGACAGGAGTTGTCAACGGACCTTTGATTCCTACCAGGTATTCCTGAAAGGTTTCCATTGTTTCATCCGGCAACCAGGAACCAGTCGCGTTGAAGGCACGTTCTCCCGCCAACACTTCTTTCCATTCGATCCGACGTTTGCCGCCGTATGCTTTCCGGATAGCTGCGTCCACTACGGCTTGCATGGCAGGAGTCACTTCGGCTCCTACTCCATCGCCGGTAATATAAGGTACGGTAGGCACATCGGGTACCAACAGCGTACCATCTGTTTGCATGGTTATTTTGCTCATTTTTTATCTTGTATTTAAGGCAGAACCGGCACGGAACCAAGCTATCTGCTGTTCATTATAGGTATGTTGCACTTCAAAACTTTCTTTCGTTCCGTCTTCGTGATGAAGAATAATCGTCAGATTGCGCCCCGGTGCGAAATGGACTAAGCCTGATACGGACAAAAGATCGTGTTCCCGAATCTTGTCATAGTCTACTTTATCTACAAAAGTAAGAGCAAGCATTCCTTGTTTTTTCAGATTTGTTTCGTGGATACGGGCAAAACTCTTAGCCAAAATGACACGTACATTGAGGAAGCGTGGTTCCATGGCTGCATGTTCACGGCTGGAACCTTCTCCATAATTCTCTTCGGCAACAACAATAGACGGAATACCTTCGGATTTATACATCTTTGCCGTACCGGAAACTGTTCCATAAGTATTTGTCGAACGATTCCAAACACGGTTCGTTTCACCATTGAAAGCATTGACAGCTCCCATCAGCATATTGTCGGAAATATTCTCCAAATGTCCCCGGAAACGGAGCCACGGACCTGCCATAGAGATATGGTCGGTAGTACATTTTCCCTGTGCTTTAATCAATAAAGGCATGTTCAGCAAGTCTTGTCCGTCCCATGCCGGGAAAGGAGTCAGAAGCTGGAGACGTTGGGAATCCGGTTTTACCCTGATTTCCGTTTTTGCTCCGTGCGGGGCAATATACCCTTCATTTCCCTGTTCAAAACCTTTCAAAGGGAGTTCATCTCCTACAGGCTCGGAGAGTTTCACTTTTTCTCCGTTATGATTCACCAGTCTGTCTTTCAACGGGTTGAAACAGAGATCACCGGCTATTGTTAACGCCATCGTTAGTTCCGGAGAAGCTACAAACGCGTATGTGTTGGGATTACCGTCAGCGCGTTTGGCAAAATTACGATTGAAAGAGGTGACGATTGAGTTTTTTCGTGTCGGATCGTCCGTCTGACGTTTCCACTGACCGATACAAGGTCCACAAGCATTTGCCATAATCGTGGCTCCCAGCCGTTCAAAAGCCTCAATCATACCGTCTCTTTCGGCAGTAGCCCGGATTTGCTCCGAACCCGGATTGACGATCAGCGGAGAAGCAACGCTCAAATTCTTTTCTGTCACCTGCTTTGCCAAAGAAGCTGCACGGCTCAAATCCTGATAAGAAGAATTGGTACATGAACCTATCAAGCCTACCTCCATTTTACGGGGGTAGCCGTTCAATAACACTTTTTCTGCAAATTCAGAGATGGGAGTAGCGGCATCCGGTGTAAACGGCCCGTTTATATAAGGTTCGAGTTCTGACAAGTCAATTTCAATCACACGGTCGTAATAGTTGGATGGTTCGTCGGTCACAATGTCGTCTGCACGAAGGTCTGCACCAACAGATTCAGCCCAATCGACTACACAATCTCTTCCGGTAGCTCTCAAATAAGTAGCCATGCGTCCGTCAAACGGGAATAAAGAGGTAGTAGCTCCAACTTCGGCACCCATATTGCAAATGGTAGCTTTCCCGGTAGCAGAAAGGGATTCGGTTCCGGGACCAAAATATTCGATAATAGCATTCGTTCCTCCTTTTACGGTAAGGATGCCGGCCAATTTCAGGATTACATCTTTCGGAGAGGTCCAACCGCTTAGTTTTCCGGTCAGACGGACACCGATAATCTTCGGCATTTTCAGCTCCCATTCCATTCCTGTCATCACATCCACGGCATCCGCTCCACCGACACCGATAGCCACCATGCCCAGTCCGCCTGCATTAGGCGTATGAGAGTCTGTTCCCACCATCATACCGCCGGGGAAAGCATAGTTTTCGAGCACTACCTGATGGATAATTCCTGCTCCCGGTTTCCAGAAGCCGATGCCATAACGGGAAGATACATCACGGAGGAAATCGTATACTTCTTCATTGGTCAGTCTTGCCGTAGCAATATCCGCCTTTGCACCTTTATACGCCTGTATCAAGTGATCGCAATGCACTGTCGAAGGCACAGCCACCTGATCCTTACCTGCATTCATAAATTGAAGCAAAGCCATCTGCGCAGTTGCATCCTGCATAGCCACACGATCGGGACGGAAATTCACATAATCCTCCCCCCGTTTGTAATCTTTCAAATCGGCTACATCATACAGATGAGCATACAAAATCTTCTCGGCCAACGTCAAAGGGCGTTTTAGTATAGCCCGTACGTGTTCTACCTTTCCTTTATAAGCAGCGTAGAAAGCTTCTAACATAGTCACATCATATACCATATTGCTTTTTGTTTTTTTAGTCTATCTATTAAAATAACGAACGACGTTCGAGTAATGTTTAACAAAATGAAATATTTTTTCTACCCGGAACGAAGATTTGTTACCTTTGCGCCTATTATGAGTAATAATCCGAAAAGTCCCATTATAGACCTTCAGCAACAGCAACTCCTCCTGCGGATGGAGTATGAATATGAGAAGGAAGAATTTAAGCGGCAGACCGAAACAATGGGCGTTGCCCGTAAAGTGAAGCGCGGTCTCTGCTGGTATCCTGTCTCTCTTGGCCGAAGTTACTACAATTCGCTGAATCAGCTTGTAATAGATATTACACGGACCGAAAATAAAGAAATAGAGCATTCCTTTGAGTTCGGCCGTCCTGTTTGCTTTTTCCACCAGTCATTCGAAGGAAAAGTGAAGTATATGGATTTCATCGCTACCATCAGCTTTGCCGACGAAGAACGAATGGTCGTTGTACTCCCCGGAGCGGGAGCTTTAGCGGAACTGCAAACTGACGGTATACTGGGAGTACAACTTTATTTTGACGAAACATCGTACCGGGCCATGTTCGAGGCACTGGAAGACACGATACGTGCCAAGGACAACCGCCTGGCGGAACTGCGCGACATTTTGTTGGGTACCCAAAAGCCGGGATTCCGCGAATTATATCCTGTCCGCTTCCCATGGCTGAACAGTACACAGGAAACAGCAGTCAACAAGGTGCTATGTACACGTGACGTATCTATTGTTCACGGTCCTCCGGGAACCGGGAAAACAACGACTCTTGTCGAAGCGATTTACGAAACGTTACACCGGGAACCACAAGTGCTTGTCTGTGCACAAAGCAACACGGCTGTCGACTGGATTTGTGAGAAACTGGTAGACCGGGGAGTACCCGTGCTCCGCATTGGAAATCCGACCCGAGTCAACGACAAAATGCTTTCATCCACCTACGAACGCCGGTTTGAAAGTCATCCTGCCTATCCGGAGCTTTGGGGAATCCGTAAATCTATCCGCGAAATGGGTAGCCGGATGCGCCGGGGTAGTTATTCTGAACGGGAAGGAATGCGTAATCGCATGAGTCGTCTCCGCGACCGTGCCACGGAGTTGGAAATACAAATCAATGCCGATCTTTTCGACAGTGCCCGTGTGATTGCTTCTACCCTAGTCAGCAGCAACCACCGCCTGCTCAACGGACGTCGTTTTTCGACTTTATTCATCGACGAAGCTGCACAAGCCCTCGAAGCTGCCTGCTGGATCGCTATCCGCAAAGCAGACCGGGTCATCCTTGCAGGAGATCATTGTCAGCTTCCGCCGACTATCAAATGTATAGAAGCTTCCCGTGGAGGATTGGATCATACATTAATGGAAAAAGTCGTTCAACAAAAACCTTCCGCGGTCTCTCTATTAAAAGTACAGTACAGAATGCATGAAACCATCATGCAGTTTCCCTCCGACTGGTTTTATCACGGAGAACTGGAAGCTGCTCCGGAAGTACGCTATCGGGGGATTCTTGATTTCGACACTCCCATGAACTGGATCGATACTTCAGAGATGGACTTTCACGAAGATTTTGTAGGAGAAAGCTTCGGACGCATCAATAAGCAGGAAGCCAACCTACTACTGCAAGAACTGGAAACTTACATCGAACGTATCGGCAAAGAGCGAATACTGGATGAAAGAATTGATTTCGGTCTGATTTCGCCATACAAGGCACAAGTGCAATATTTGAGAGGAAAAATAAAAGGAAGCAGCTTTTTACGCCCTTTCCGCAGCCTCATCACCGTGAATACGGTAGACGGCTTTCAGGGACAGGAGCGAGACGTTATTTTCATCAGTCTCGTACGTGCCAACGAGGACGGACAAATCGGGTTTCTAAATGACTTGCGAAGAATGAATGTAGCGATTACGCGGGCACGAATGAAACTTGTTATATTAGGAGATACCTCCACCCTTGCCAAGCATCCTTTCTATAAAAGGTTGATGTTATTCATTAAAAAGGAGGATTAAATACTTAATCCTCCTTTTAACAAAGCACACTTTCTCCCGAAACCACACTTTTTTTAACACAAACAAAACAAACAATATTTTACATCAGTACTATTCTTAATTTTTCACCCTCAAAGATAGTCGATTATTCCAATGCACTCCAACTATTTCCACCATTTTATTTGCGGATCGCGCGTTTTTGCCCATTCTGCAAATTTAGGATATGTTTTATCAATGCGCTGATTCTCCTTTTTAAGATCTAAATTCAAAATAGAAGCGTCCAAACGAGCATCTACATGAATTGCAAACGGAAAACCATCTTTGCAAATGAAATAGGTACCATCTACATCACCACGAGAAATATCAGCTCCGGAAGGGAAACGATTATTCGCACCAGTCGTCGGCTTATGATCTGTCAGATGGACTTCTGTGGCAGAGTTGAATACTTTTATAAAAGGGTTATAAGGAGCTACCACCACTGATTTATCAAGAGTAGGGTTATTAAATTGTATGGATACCGTATATGTCTTCTCTTGAATATTCTGATTAATCATATCCTCCGCATTCACATTGGATACTCCCAATTCAGCTTTAGCATCCTTGAATAATGTTATCACATTACCTGAATAGGAAGTAATTTCATCGCCATTGATTATTACTTGGGACGCTTTACTCAAATCGAAAGGAACCTCATACGCAAACGAGTTTTTATAATTAGCTCCCGTCCAAGCCAATGTGAACTTATCAATAATATTAAGAACTTTATTATCTATATTATAATCAACACTTGACTGATATTTCATGACTACATCATTCAAGTCATAATCTCCTTGTTCAGGCCAGTTATCTTCAAAGCCAAGCACTCCAGAATACTTTTCTGTTCCTTGTCGATCACCCGGATTAGGAACATCCGGAACTTCAATAGCAGCAATAGGATTAGAAGAGATAACGAAAGCAACATCATTATAGTCATTTTCACCGTTTTTCCAGTCTTCCATTGTAATCACATTCACTCTTTCACCTGCTTTATTTTCTGCTGCAAAAATTGCAGTGTGAGAAATTCCATCACTATTCAAAGCTTTAGTTGAGTAAAACATATTTCCATTAGCCTTAGCATTTACCCAGCCATTATTCCAAATTAAAAAACCAATCCTTGTGTCTGCCGGAATACGTTCCGGATCATCTTGCGGGAATTTACCATCCTTACTTATATATTTCAAATTAACTGCAACTCCACTATAATAGCCTAAACTATTTCCATGTGCATTAGGGAATATGACACATGCATGCTTTGTAGCCTCCCTCATCTCATCAACAGAAGCATCCTTAGGATAACAATAATAAGCAAATACACTTTGTGCAGCAGTATTTCCTCCAAAATAGTTAATAACAACATTGGCATCTTTTGTTATCAGAATATCTGCATCATCGGACACTAATGTTCCTTTATTATTCTTTCCTTCCGGAAAATATGTCGTTATATAACTCTTAAGCGTTGCATCCACATTTATTTTTTTGGAAGCATCCAGATAGTTAGGCCTACCAGTATTTACATTCCAAGTTCCTAATACATTCGGAATTACATTTGTAATAAATTTCAAAGAAGATCTTGTTTGTGCACTTCTCGTTGATGAATCCAAAGCAGTTACATCAAGAGCATTCTCAAAGGTTATTTTTGCGCTGACATCCGAACCGACAACTTTAGTTTTATACAAAGTCGGCACACCAAAATCCGGAGAATAAATATAAACTTCTGAAACTGCTGTCGGGAAAGAAGCCGGTTTGATATAACGTCCTTGTATATCTGTAAATCCGGTTGCAATGTGTGAAACCCCTGCTTTCTTTATAATCTGACCGCCTTCTGCCACATAAGAAAGCGGATTTTCAGCATAAACTTCAAAATAAGCCCTAGGACATTCCTTTCCATAATCAATATTCAATTGAATATTCTTAGTAGTGGCAAAGTCGAAATAGTTATCTAAAGTAACTTCTTCTTTATCTCCTGAATTAGCAGGATCATATACATCTTTCTGTAAACAGCTTGAGAAAACAACAGAAACAACACCGATAACACATGCTAATTTAGCAATGTTAATCATTCTTTGGGGTAAGTTAAAACACATCATACTTCTCGTTCATTTTATTTGATGGTGCAAATATAAACATAAACTTGCATATTTTAATCACATTATTGATATATTTTTCAAAAAAAAGTTTCTGCAAGTTTCACCTACCCATTTTAAATATCTTATTAATAAAAAAAGGAGAAAGCAAAAAGCCCTCTCCTTCTTTTAAAACTTGTATAATCTAGTCTAATTAATTATTCTCCGGACGAAGTTTACGAACAGTTACAGCAGTCTGCCACATTTCGCTTTCGCGTAATTGACGGAGTTCTTCGTTCAATTTTTCACGATAATCAGGTTGTGAATTACTGTCGATAGAAATCTGCGCTTCGTTACCAGTCTTCACACTGTTATACAACTTTTCAACTACCGGTTTGATAGCATCGTGGAATGGGCCCATCCAATCGAGAGCACCACGTTGAGCAGTAGTAGAGCAGTTAGCGTACATCCAGTCCATACCGTTCTTTGCGAACAACGGCATCAACGACTGTGTCAGTTCTTCCACTGTTTCATTGAATGCTTCAGAAGGACTATGACCGTTTTCACGCAATACTTCGTACTGTGCCAGCAACAAACCTTGGATAGCACCCATCAATGAACCACGTTCACCTGTCAAGTCAGAAGTAGCTTCACGCTGGAAAGTTGTTTCGAACAGATAACCGGAACCGATACCGATACCCAGTGCGATAGTTCTTTCGTAAGCCTTGCCTGTAGCATCCTGATAGATAGCATAAGAAGAGTTCAAGCCACGTCCTTCGAGGAACATAGTACGCAAAGACGTACCCGAACCTTTAGGAGCAACCATGATAACGTCGATATCAGCAGGAGGCACTACACCTGTACGGTCGTTCCAAGTGATAGCAAAACCGTGTGAGAAATAAAGAGCTTTTCCGGCAGTCAGGTAAGGCTTGATAGTAGGCCATACTGACATTACTGCTGCGTCAGACAACAGACACATTACAATAGTACCTTTCTCACAAGCTTCTTCGATACCGAACAAAGTTTCACCCGGAACCCATCCGTCTGCTACTGCCTTATCGTATGTTTTTCCTTCACGTTGACCAACGATTACATTGAAACCGTTATCACGCAAGTTCAGTGCCTGTCCAGGACCCTGTACGCCATAACCGATTACAGCGATTGTTTCATTTTCCAATACTTCACGAGCTTTTTCCAATGGAAATTCGTCACGGATTACTACAGTTTCAGTAGTACCTCCAAAATTCAACTGTGCCATTTTCTTTTTGTTTTTAGTTTTTGATGACTTACGCCATCTGTTATTAATTGATTTTATATTCTCACATTTATTCAAATATCACTTTCGAGCGGCAAACAACTTCGCTGCCATTCTTCTTCACTTCTACATGAAACTCGCTTGCGTTCACTTCATCGCAGAAGAAAGAGAGTTCATCACCAAAATAGCTTTCCGCCACATACGCCATTTCAAAACGACGGATACGTTTGGTCTTATACAGCTCAATCGGGAACAAATCAAGGATATGCTCGATGTAACGGATGCTGTTCACATGACCGTTAATATCTATATCACTGTATTTTGCCGTCAGGGTAGCTATCGGCTGATCGCTTGTCACTTTGATGCGTGAAGGCTTTTCAATAGGGCAAGGTTCATCACAAACATAGTCTACGATACTTCCTCCGTGCAAGGTCAGCAAGTCGGCCGGCTTGCGGGTATTGAGATTAATCATTGCCCATACGGAACGGGCGTAACCAATCTTCTTTCCATCCTTATCGAGGATAGCAAAATTACGGTCCGTAAACAAACGGTAGACATTTTCCACCCACGTCTGAACCGAGAAATTCTCATACTGATAAGGCATTTCATCCAACTCAATAGCCAGACGTGAAAGCACCCATGTATAATTGTCCTCATTCAGCGTTGCAATACCAAAACCACGGTCATTGGCGTGAAAACCTGCACAATTCAGCAGATGATTTCCCAGTACCCCCATAGTCAGACGTCCGTTGAAGTCAACATGGAACGGTTCTGCCACAAACTGATAAGTCCCTATTCTATTTTCTTCACTCATTATTCTTATTGGTTCTTACTTTGGTTATACATAGCTTCCCGTCCATCGAGAAACTCATTCACCCGTTCAAAGCAGCTGGTAGTAATCGCTACACGTCCCGAACGAACAAACTGCAAAACACAATTCAAAGCCTTCAGTTCACCATAGAGCGAAGTTATATCTTCGCTCATTCCATTTTTCTCGACAATAGAAAATACCGGATTGACTTCCACTATACGTGCATTGTATCTACGAATCAGCTTGGATGCTTCCGGAGTTTCCTGAAAAGCAGGAGTAGATACCTTATATAGTGCAATCTCATGGAAGTATATTTCATCCTCGGTGAAATAATGTGCCTGAATCACATCGATCTTCTTTTCGATCTGTTTCACTACCTTCTCAATGGTGTCCTTATCCGTCAAAGCTGTAATCGTATACTTGTGTACACCTTTAATAGA
This sequence comes from Bacteroides sp. 1_1_30, assembly GCF_020982715.1. NCBI lineage: Bacteria > Pseudomonadati > Bacteroidota > Bacteroidia > Bacteroidales > Bacteroidaceae > Bacteroides > Bacteroides sp. 1_1_30. Next base: position 70,126 of record NZ_JAJKHN010000007.1, on the reverse strand, counting down.
AGAAGCAGATACATTCAGACTCTCGATGTTGATTTGCCGACGAGTAAATACAGCAGTTACCTGATTCAGCAATCCGGCTATATTTTCGGAATGAACTATTATCGTATATAATGTCTTGTCACTCATAATCCTAAATTTTAATTGCGAACTTTCAATCTTCCATTCTCAATATTCAACTTCTCCTAGCATTCCAACAGCATCTGATTGACCGAACCACCCGGAGGAGTCATTGGCAAAACATTGCCTTCTTCCACTACGCACGCTTCGAGCAGGAACGGACCATCTGTCGCCAGCATTTCTGCAATAGCTTCTTTCAGTTCTTCACGGGTGAAAGCACGTTTGGAAGGAATATCATAAGCCGAAGCAACCTTCATATAATCCGGATTCAACATCGGAGTAAACGAATAGCGGCGATTGAAGAACATAGCTTGCCACTGGCGTACGTTTCCGAGGTAATTATTATTCAGGCAGATAATTTTCACCGGAGCTTTCTGCTCCATAATCGTACCCAACTCCTGAATATTCATTTGCAGTCCACCATCTCCCATAAATACGCATACGGTACGTTCCGGTGCTCCAAAAGTTGCCCCGATAGCTGCGGGAAGACCGAAGCCCATAGTTCCAAGTCCTCCGGAAGTGATGATACTGCGTTCTTTCGTATATTTGAAGTAACGTGCAGATATCATCTGATTTTGACCTACATCTGTTACCAAAACTGCTTCATGTTGAGTGGCATTGCTTACCGCACGTACCACTTCCCCCATACTCAAAGAGTTTGTGGCAGGATGAAGTTCAGGACGGATTACTTTTTCCTCCTCTACTTTCTCATATTCTTTGAAGCTATCAATCCATTCGGTATGAGTGTTCTTTTTCAGAAGTTTCGTCACAGAAGCCAGTGTTTCCTTGCAATCTCCCAATACAGCTACATCTACCTTTACATTCTTATTAACTTCCGCAGGATCGATATCAAAATGAATCACTTTTGCCTGTTTGGCGTAAGTAGCCAAATTACCGGTCACACGGTCGTCAAAACGCATACCGACAGCAATCAGCACATCGCATTTATTGGTATTGATATTCGGTCCCAGATTGCCGTGCATACCCAACATACCTTTATTCAACGGATGTTCTGTCGGCAAAGCCGAAAGCCCGAGCAGCGTACAACCCGCAGGCATATCCGCTTTTTCGATAAACTCACGCAATTCGCTCTGTGCATTTCCCAGTTCAACACCTTGTCCAACCAATACAAGCGGACGTTCAGCGTTATTAATCAGTTCGGCAGCAGCCTGTACAGACTCCTCATCCGTATCGGGAACAGGAACATAACTACGGATAAAATCGACTTTCGTCGGTTCGTATTTCGTTTTCTCTACTTGCGCATTTTTAGCAAAGTCCAGTACCACCGGCCCCGGACGACCACTACGAGCAATGTAAAACGCACGTGCTACCGCCCAGGCTACATCTTCCGCACGGCGAATCTGATAACTCCATTTAGTGATTGGCTGGGTGATACCTACCAAGTCAACTTCCTGAAAAGCATCCGTCCCAAGAAAGCCTGTTCCTACCTGTCCGGCAATCACCACGATAGGCGTACTATCGATCATCGCATCTGCAATGCCTGTTACCGTATTGGTTGCTCCGGGACCGCTCGTCACCAGGCAAACACCTACATCACCCGATACACGGGCATAACCCTGTGCGGCATGGGCAGCTCCCTGTTCGTGACGAACCAAGATATGGTTCAATATATTTTGATGATCGTACAAGGCATCGAATACCGGCATAATAGAACCACCGGGGTAACCAAAGATGGTAGTCACTCCCTGATGTTCCAAGGAGCGCATCAAAGCCTCTGCACCTGTTATTAAATCTTTCATATTAGTTGATAGTTGATAAATGATAAATGATAGTTGAGAAATGACAGTTGAAAATGAATGGTTTACAATCATTGCGCTAAGTGCTGCGCAGCTAACTATTACCTATCAACTATCACCAACTATATTATATAATTCTCACTGCTCCCTTATCGGCAGAGCTTACCATGCTGGCATACGCCTTCAGGCTCTTCGGTACATAACGGTCACGAGTAACAGGAGTCATCGGACGGGCCGCCAGTTCTTCATCCGTCAGTCGCACGTTAATCTTCCGGGCCGGAATATCGATTTCGATAATGTCTCCGTCTACAATTTTTCCGATATTGCCTCCAGCTGCCGCTTCAGGAGAAATATGTCCGATACTCAATCCGGAAGTTCCACCGCTGAAACGTCCGTCGGTAATCAAAGCACATTCTTTTCCGAGATGACGGGATTTTATATAAGAGGTAGGATAAAGCATTTCCTGCATACCGGGACCACCCTTCGGACCTTCGTGCGTGATGACGACGACGTCTCCACTGACGACTCGACCTCCGAGGATGCCTTCACAGGCTGCTTCTTGCGAATCAAATACTTTGGCAGGTCCGGTAAACTTCCAGATACTTTCGTCTACACCTGCTGTTTTTACTACACAACCATCTTGAGCAATATTACCTTTCAATACGGCCAGTCCGCCGTCTTTGCTGTAAGCATGTTCCAAGTCACGAATACATCCGTTTGCACGGTCCTTATCCAGTTCCTTATAGTACATACCTTGTGAACCAAGTACGAGATTGAATTTATTTCCGGCTGCGCTCGAATATTTCTTAATTGCTTTTTCGCTCACATTCGGGCTGGTGATTGAATATTCATTAATGGCTTCTGCCAGTGACATTCCGTCTACCCGACGAACGGATGTATCTATCAAACCTCCCTTTGCCAGTTCGTCCATAATGGCAATGATACCACCGGCACGGTTTACATCCTGAATATGATATTTCTGTGTATTGGGAGCCACCTTGCAGAGACAAGGAGCCTTGCGGGAAAGCATGTCGATATCATCCATCTTGAAGTCTACCTCTGCTTCGTGAGCAACAGCCAACAAGTGAAGAACCGTATTGGTAGATCCCCCCATTGCTATATCCAGCGTCATGGCGTTCAGGAAAGCCTGACGGGTAGCGATGCTACGGGGAAGTACACTTTCGTCTCCTTCTTCATAATATAATTTTGCATTTTTCACGATCAGTTCCGCAGCGTCTTTGAAAAGTTGCGTACGGTTTTCGTGTGTCGCTACAATGGTTCCGTTGCCGGGAAGAGCCAGTCCGATTGCTTCATTCAGGCAGTTCATCGAGTTGGCGGTAAACATACCGGAGCAGCATCCGCAAGTAGGACAAGCATTTTGCTCGATATTCGCTACTTCCTGATCGCTAACACTCTCGTCGGCCGATTTAATCATCGCATCGATCAAATCCAGGTGCTGGCCATTCCATTCTCCCGCTTCCATCGGACCACCCGATACAAATACGGCAGGGATATTCAGACGCATAGCCGCCATTAACATTCCGGGAGTGATCTTATCGCAATTACTGATACATACCATTGCATCCGCCTTGTGCGCATTAACCATATATTCTACGCTATCTGCAATGATGTCACGTGAAGGAAGCGAATAAAGCATACCGTCATGTCCCATTGCTATACCATCGTCGATAGCTATTGTATTGAATTCCGCAGCGAAGCATCCCAGCTTCTCAATCTCTGCCTTCACCAGCTGACCGATTTCATGTAGGTGTACATGCCCCGGGACAAACTGTGTGAACGAATTGACGATAGCGATAATGGGTTTACCCATTTGATTCTTCTTCATGCCGTTGGCTGCCCACAATGCACGGGCTCCCGCCATCCGACGGCCTTGTGTACTAAACGAACTGCGTAATTGCTTTTTCATTTCAATCTATCTTTTAATTAAAGAGCCTTCCTCACACAAGTGAGAAAGGCTCTAAATTCTATCTTTTATGGTACGAACACATACAACACAAAAACCTTTCTCACGCTCTTGATGGGACCACCACGACGCGAATAATATGCAGGACTGCTAGGTTAATAGATGTATGTAACATATTCATATCTTCTTTTCTTTATTTTCGTGCTGCAAAGGTAAGGGCTTTTTTATTATATCCAAACAAATCGAAGAAAAAAATCACTTAAAAGCGAATAATTGTAAGAAAAGAGAGGTATTATTTCTCTATTTTATCACTTAAAGGTTGAATTTACAACTATTATCTAACTGCGCACCTCACTTCCTTTTTCTGACAAAAGCACTTAATAATCTGAAATTTACCCTCCCTATACCGGAGTACAAGCAAATAATTCGTATCTTTGTAGACCCGTATTTACGGGAATTATTAATCAGAAACAAAAAAGATCAGATGGAAACAGTAGAAAACAAGTACATTACCGTTGCATACAAACTATATACAATGGAAGATGGTGAAAAAGAGTTGTTCGAAGAAGCAAAAGCAGAACATCCCTTTCAATTCATTTCAGGATTAGGAACAACACTCGAAGATTTCGAAAATCAGATAACTGCTCTTTCTAAAGGTGATAAATTTGATTTTACCATTCCGGCAGATAAGGCTTACGGACAATATGACGAACAACACGTTATTGACCTCCCCAAAAATATTTTTGAAATAGATGGCAAGTTTGACAGCGAACGTATTAAAGAAGGTAACATCGTACCTTTGATGACTGGCGACGGTCAGCGCGTGAATGCCAGCGTAGTAGAAATTAAACCGGATGTTGTAGTAGTTGACCTCAATCACCCGTTGGCTGGTGCCGACCTGATTTTCGAAGGTGAAATACTGGAAAGCCGTCCTGCTACCAACGAAGAAATCCAGGAATTGGTGAAAATGATGAGTGGCGAAGGTGGTTGCGGTTGCGGATGCGACAGCTGCGGTGATGGCTGTGGCGACGACTGCGGTTGCGAAGGCGGACACTGTCATTAATTGAAGTATTAAGTATAAAGTATTAAGTATTAATTTCGTGCGAATATAGCCGGAGTTTTAATACTTAATACTTTTTTTATGCCGTCATTCCGGCTAATACTTAATGCCTAATACTTAATACTTGATACTTAATACTTAAAATCAGCATCCTTTGTGCGTCATGATGTCAAGCACCATTTTATCCGTTTCGTTCATGGCTTGCGAGCCGATTCTTGTCAGGTTACGGATACTTTGGTCTACATCTTCATCTATAATTCCTTCTACGGAAGTCACACAACGGTCTTCCATTGCCATCATGGCAGACAGTACGGCTGTCGAAACTCCGGTGGTTACCTTCAAGGCACAACTCGGTTTTGCACCGTCACAAATCATTCCTGTCAAATTGGCAATCATGTTTTGAACAGCGAAGGCAACCTGATTGTAGTTTCCTCCCATTAACCAGGTGATTCCACAACTGGAACCTGTGGCAGCTACCACACAACCACACAAAGCAGACAGACGCCCCAAACTTTGTTTGATATATATAACAGTGAGATGGCTAAGCATTAAAGCACGGATCAGTTCTTCTTCACTTTTTCCGTTTTCTTCTGCAAAGACAACGACAGGAAGTGTAGCGGATATCCCCTGATTACCACTGCCGGAATTACTCATTACAGGAATCATAGCACCGGCCATACGGGCGTCACAGGCAGCCGACGTATAAGAAAGGATATGAGAAAACACGCTATCCCCCATCACTTTATGCTCATAAGTTCCCCGAAGCATTTTCCCTAAAGAATGTCCGTAGTTACCTTTAAAGGCTTGCTCGGCAGCAGCTTTGTTCAAACGGGCTGTGTCAAGGATGAAACGGATTTCATCCAGCGGAGCAGTCAGTGCAAAGTCATATACTTTACGCAAGTTTAGTTCGGGCGAAGCCTCTTCCTCTTCCTCGCTGACTGTCTGTTGCTTGTCGAGCAACGTTTGTTCATTTTTGGCTATATATATAAAGGTAGTATGTCCACCGGCAATGATGGCTTTAGCCGTTTTATCTTCCGTTTTACAAATCACTTCGATATACAGCTTTTCCGTAATATCTTCTTTTAGAGAAATACAAATCCGTTTTTCTGCGATAAACAGTTTTCCCTGTTCCACCGCTTCCGATGTACAATCCCTCAACACCTCCAACTGATAATCTGATTTGCCAATCAACGCACCCAAAGCAACCGCTATGGGAAGCCCGACCATACCCGTTCCCGGAATTCCTACTCCCATAGCATTCTTTAATATATTAGCACTTAACAGGACTTCTATCTTTTCCGGTTTCGCTCCCAATGTTTCGGCAGCCTTAGCAACACAAAGCGCTACTGCGATAGGTTCCGTACATCCGATAGCCGGAATGACCTCCTTCTTAATCAATTCTATAATTTGCCTTCTTTCTGATTCAGTCATAGACTTATAAGTTTTGATTCCACAAAAATAGGAAATTCTTTCTTTTCCAACATTCTATAATGAACAAATAAAATCTCATATTGTTATAAAATCTCCCATATACCAAACTTTAACAGAAAGAATTGATAGAAAAATGAAAGCAAAACACGTAATTGTCTATTTGCTACTAGCTATTGTTTCCTCTTCATGCATCCGCGAAGAAGCTCTCAATGCAGAAGCAGACATATTAAGTTGTATACTACCGGGAGTAGCCATGACAACCAGCCCTATTATTAACAATAATTCCATAACTATCTTTGTCGGTCCGGGAACTGATATTTCAGAACTCAAACCTGAATTTACATTGACTCCAGGAGCTACGATCAGTCCACTTAGCGGCACAGAACGAAATTTCAATACCCCACAGGAATATACTGTCACAGCTGCCGACGGTATTTGGAAAAAAGCATATACAGTATCAGTGATCGACACGGAACTTGCCACGAACTATAATTTCGAAGATACACTGGGCGGAAAAAAGTACTACATATTTGTAGAACGCGAAAGAGATAAGGTCGTCATGGAATGGGCCAGCGGAAATGCGGGTTATGCCATGACCGGAGTAGCCAAAACAGCCGATGATTATCCCACTTTCCAAATAACGGACGGAAAAGCCGGCAAATGCCTCTCCTTAGTGACACGCAGTACCGGATTCTTCGGTCAGCTAGCAGGAATGCCTATTGCAGCAGGAAATCTGTTTATCGGTTCTTTCGATGTGAGTAACGCAATGAGCAATCCACTGAAAGCGACTAAATTCGGCCTTCCTTTCCGGCATGTACCCACTTATCTAGCTGGTTATTATAAATACAAAGCAGGAGATCAGTTTACAGAGGGAGGAAAACCTGTGAACGGGAAACGGGACATCTGTGACATATATGCCATCATGTACGAAACCAGTGAATCTGTTCCCACTCTCGACGGAACAAATACATTCACCAGTCCGAACCTGGTTTCAACAGCACGGATTAATAATGCCAAAGAAACGAACGAATGGACTTACTTTAAACTTCCTTTCATCACTCTCCCCGGAAAATTCATTGATAAGGAGAAGCTAAGGGATGGGAAATATAATATAGCCATTGTGTTTACCTCAAGTCTGGAAGGAGATCATTTTAACGGAGCAATCGGAAGTACATTACTGATCGACGAGGCCGAGTTAATCTATCACTCGGAAAATTAGCGGGATTTCGATGAAGGATTTTCCATAACAATACCTCATAATACACTCAAGCAATGTACCCACACAAAACGTGCACATTATCAAACGAACGGAATTAAATAACTTTATAACAACCATAATGATGAAAATCTATCCGTATATATTCAGTTTATTAGCCTGTATAGGAATAGCTCTCCCTGGCTATTCACAGGTAGACCGAAATGAAACGCTGATCCGTTCCGCCCTTCACGGACTGGAATATGAAATCAAAGCAGGTTTCAGCATTGGCGGCACAGCCCCGCTTCCCCTTCCGGTAGAAATCCGTTCGATTGACGGATATAACCCGACACTGGCCATCAGCATAGGGGGCGAAGTAACCAAATGGATTGCCGTTCAGAACAAACTCGGAATCATAGTCGGACTCCGGCTCGAAAACAAAGCAATGACCACCGAAGCCACCGTAAAAAATTACAATATGGAAATTCTCGGACAAGGAGGTGAAAGAATCAGCGGAGTATGGACGGGCGGAGTGAAAACCAAAGTACATACCGCCGGACTGACTATACCTCTAATGGCTACCTACAAACTAAGTAACCGATGGAACATCAAAGCCGGACCTTATTTCTCGTATCTGCTTTCAAGAGAATTTTCAGGTCATGTGTACGAAGGATATTTGCGGGAAGATGCTCCCACCGGTCCGAAAGTAGAATTTACCGACGGCAAAATTGCAACCTACGATTTCTCGGACGACTTGAGACATTTCCAGTGGGGATTACAGGTGGGAGCCGGATGGCGAGCTTTCAAGCACCTCAATGTGTATGCTGATCTCACCTGGGGATTGAACGATATATTTAAAAGCGATTTTAATACAATCACTTTTGCAATGTATCCTATCTATTTGAATATAGGTTTTGGGTACGCATTTTAAGTCTCACCACAGATTACACAGATTAACACAGATTGATTTATAAGTCATAGACTATCAATATAAATAATCTGTGTTAATCTGTGTAATCTGTGGTGAACAAGGAATTAATTTCCACCAGACTCCGCCACCTGTTTCACTCCAGAATAGGTCACTTTTACAGTCTGTTGCAATGTAGGCACTTTCACGTTAATGGCCATGTCTGCATTTCCATCTTCTACCGTTCCCGTAACAGTTACAGGACAGGTACCCAAAGCAGCGGCATTTCCCTCAAACGTAAGGTCTTGCTGTCCGGTAAATGTAGACACACCTTCCCCTTTCTTCACTTCACACTTATCAACAACAATATCTCCAAACTTCAGAATCTGTTGATTGATGAACAATTCAAACTCCTTCAGTTCAATCTTCACCTCCGTATTGCTGACCTGCGAGAGGGTGATAAACTTCTCTATTCCATCTCCTATGACAATTTCTTGGTCAGAACCATCCGGTATCATGGATATATCCAGATTTCCCCAATACGTTCCGACTACATCCGGAGCCGTTATCGCAGCTTCCTCTTCAGGAGGATTCCCATTATTCTTGTTATCACTGTCGTCATCGTCACTGCTACAAGCAGCAAAGAAAGTAAGAGAGCAGACCAATGCCAATAAATACAATAGATTCTTTTTCATACGTCTTTGGTTTAGTTATTATAATAAATTTCGTCCCTTATAAACTAAAAAGAAGAAAAAAGGTTCAATATGCTTCCTTTTTCGAAGATATTTCGAGTTCACAACTTTCTTATCGAAAACTTTGTTATATTTGCATATAGTAATTTTAAAAAAGCCACAACTATGTTTAATTCATTTGGCAATATCTTTCGGCTCACAAGTTTCGGTGAGTCTCATGGAAAAGGAGTTGGAGGAGTGATTGACGGATTTCCGGCAGGAATTGTCATCGACGAAGAATTCGTACAACAAGAACTTAATCGTCGCCGTCCGGGACAATCCATTCTTACCACTGCACGTAAAGAAGCTGATAAAGTTGAGTTTCTTTCAGGTATTTTTGAAGGGAAATCCACCGGATGCCCTATTGGTTTTATCGTTTGGAATGAAAACCAACACTCCAATGACTACAACAATCTGAAAAATGTATATCGTCCTTCACACGCTGATTACACGTACACAGTGAAGTACGGAATCCGTGACCACCGTGGCGGCGGACGTTCTTCCGCACGCGAAACGATTTCGCGCGTGGTAGCCGGCGCATTGGCTAAGTTAGCACTTCGTCAACTGGGTATCAATATCACTGCCTATACTTCGCAGGTAGGTCCTATCAAATTGGAGGGTACTTACTCGGATTACGATCTTGATTTGATAGAAACAAACGATGTACGTTGTCCGGACCCGGAAAAAGCAAAAGAAATGGCAGACCTTATATATAAGGTGAAAGGAGAAGGCGACACCATCGGTGGCACACTGACCTGCGTCATCAAGGGATGCCCCATCGGACTTGGACAACCTGTTTTCGGCAAACTCCATGCTGCCTTGGGTAACGCCATGTTAAGCATTAACGCTGCCAAAGCATTCGAATACGGCGAAGGATTCAAAGGACTAAAAATGAAAGGTTCCGAACAGAACGATGTTTTCTATAATAACAACGGACGCATCGAGACACATACCAACCACTCCGGAGGTATCCAGGGAGGATTGAGTAATGGTCAGGATATTTATTTCCGTGTAGTATTCAAACCGATTGCAACGTTGCTGATGGAACAGGAAACCGTCAACATTGATGGTATCGACACCACCCTGAAAGCACGCGGACGCCATGACGCTTGTGTACTGCCCCGTGCCGTGCCTATCGTAGAAGCAATGGCCGCCATGACTATACTTGATTATTACTTACTGGATAAAACGACGCAACTGTAATGAACGAAATTCAGAAATACATAATAGCGCACGAGCCAGAAATGATGAATGACCTGTTCAGCCTCATCCGCATCCCCAGTATCAGTGCTCTGCCGGAGCATCACGATGATATGCTGGCTTGTGCGGAACGCTGGGCGCAGTTGTTACTTGAAGCCGGAGCAGATGAAGCATTGGTGATGCCCTCAAAGGGTAATCCGATTGTTTTCGCTCAAAAGATGGTCGATCCGGACGCAAAGACTGTATTGGTTTATGCTCATTACGATGTAATGCCGGCCGAACCGCTGGAGCTTTGGAAAAGCCAGCCGTTCGAACCGGAAATACGGGACGGATATATTTGGGCACGTGGAGCAGATGACGACAAAGGACAATCATTCATCCAGGTAAAGGCGTTCGAGTATCTGCTTAAAAACGATTTGCTGAAGAATAATGTAAAATTCATCTTCGAAGGTGAAGAAGAAATAGGCTCACCCAGCCTGGAGGCTTTCTGCGAAGAACACAAAGAGTTACTGAAAGCAGATGTCATCCTTGTCTCGGATACGAGTATGCTGGGAGCTGAACTTCCGTCTTTAACAACCGGTCTTCGCGGACTGGCTTATTGGGAAATAGAAGTAACCGGACCGAACCGGGACTTACATTCCGGACATTTCGGCGGTGCGGTGGCTAATCCCATCAACACACTTTGCCAGATTATCAGTAAGGTGACGGATGCCGACGGACGGATTACCGTTCCCGGATTCTATGACGATGTGGAAGAAGTTCCGCAAGCCGAACGGGAAATGATTGCGCATATTCCTTTTGACGAAAAGAAATACAAAGAAGCAATCGGCGTAAAAAAGCTTTTCGGAGAAAAAGGATACAGCACATTGGAACGTAACAGCTGTCGTCCGTCTTTTGACGTATGTGGCATTTGGGGCGGATATACGGGAGAAGGTTCTAAAACCGTACTTCCTTCAAAGGCGTATGCCAAAGTTTCCTGCCGGTTGGTTCCGCATCAGGATCATCATAAGATTTCGCAGATGTTTGCAGAGTATATTTCAAGCATTGCTCCGGAAACTGTTCAGGTGAAAGTGACTCCAATGCATGGAGGACAAGGATACGTATGCCCGATTTCGCTTTCTGCTTATCAGGCTGCCGAAAAAGGCTTTGAAATTGCTTTCGGAAAGAAACCGCTGGCAGTACGCCGTGGTGGTAGTATTCCTATCATTTCTACTTTTGAACAAGTATTGGGAATCAAAACTGTATTGATGGGATTCGGTTTGGAATCAGACGCCATCCATTCACCAAACGAAAACTTTTCACTGGATATTTTCCGTAAAGGGATAGAGGCAGTCATTGAATTTCATCAGGAATACGCCAGACGATAAAGCGGACAGACAAAAAGTCTAATTATAAACGGTATATAAAAAAGAGCGATGGACAAGTGTTTGATTACAAACCCGTCCACCGCTCTTTTTATATATTTACAGATACCAACAAATTACATGACCGGAGTCTGGAAAAGGAAAGTGAATGATTGACTGTCTTTCAAATCTTTCACTGCATCACCTGCATAAATCTCTCCCTTTGTCAGAGACAATTTCTTAATCCCTGCTTTCGGACTAAAATCTATTTTCTTCAAGTCCAGCCAAAACATATTCGGTGTCAAAGTAGATTCGAAATAATACACTTTATTCTTCTGATCGGAAACGGAACGCCAACGGGTAGAAGAAATATAAGGCTTCTCCGGCGTGTTAATACCAAATGGTACAGAAACATTACGCATCACACTCAATACACTGGGAACTGCAATTTTTGCATCAGCAGTTTGCGGAATGGCATGAATGTAGAAAGAAGCCCTGACAAAGCGGTCACTCGCACGATTTGTTCCCGGTAGCATCTGTAAGCCACCAATTTCTTTCCAATAATCATTAATAGCCAATTGATAGTCATATCGGGGAGAATTTGTCATCACCCGGTATTCTTTCCCTTCGTGAATACTCAATTTTCCATCCAGATATTCCAGTACAGCCGTATTCCCAGTTTCATCGGTTATAGCCAGATGCAAGGTAGATTCCGGCCCTCCATTCGGCATACGGGGAGCATCAATTCGGAAAGTCTCTTTTTTCAGTTCATCCACGGCTTCGCGTACCGTAGCAAAGTTATCGAGTACGTACTGTGTCCAAATACTGATTCCCATTGCCGGACGGGTATCACCGGGAAGAGAGTAAATGGATTCCGGTAAGAAAAGCAGACTCGCCACCAATCCTTTCTCGTTCATTCCATCGCAAGTACCAATATCATATCCTGTGGCAATCACACTTCCGTATTTGGCAGTCCAGTTCACCGTTTTATCCTTGTTATGTCCCGCACGCTGAATACCACGTGGAAACACATAGATATTCGTCATGATATCTTCTTTCCAGTCCATGGTACGCCCCGTTATCACCATCTGATCAGGACCTATGTATACTGCACGCGTACATGCTTCCACAGGCTGTATACTCCCCAAAGAGACGGCAGCCAACACCAATGCAACTCCTACTAATCTTTTCTTCATATTCTTTCTATTTAAATAATTGATACTCTCATTTTATAAATAACAAATATGCCACGATTATTGCCTACAAGAAAGATGATTTTAATGAAAAAAAAGAATTTATTCAGTGAATGAGGAAGTTTTTGGTTTTCGACGCATGATAGTTATCATCGCAGAACTCATTTCTAGCGATAGATATTAAATAAATAAAAAGGATATGCATAAAGTATTACGCGGAGGCAGTTATTACACCTTCGAGAAATACTGTAAAGTCACCAGCCGTTATGGAGTGACCCCACAACGGTGGGATATTGATTACGGGTTGCGGTTAGTAGTGTCTCTCTAACTTATGTATAAATGTTAAGTCGGCTTATTAATCGGCCAATCTATAAAGCTCATATCCTCCCAATGCCAGTATGTAGGGCAGATTATAAATTACATCAGCATCCTTCTCTACCTCCTCGGGATACTTTTGTAGTAATTCGCTGAAAGGCATAATAAGAGGATGTTGCAAAAATACCTTATCCTTCACCTTAGCACGTCTCCAGCCGGCCACCGTACGCTCGGCATTCCATCGGTACTTCTCCATGCGTACTAACAGATACAAAACTTGAGCTGGCAGATCTTCATTGAACATAGATTCGGATATGTGTGCCGGTGAGTGGTCACTCCGTCTGATGCCGTAGCCCAGTGTGCGACAAAATACACTATAGGCATCCAGCTGATAGCGATTAGCCCAACGTAGTGGTTCGCTTAGTTTATTCCACAAATACTGCGCCTGGTGGTTCATCAAAATAAAGTCGGCAGAATGGTTACCATAGGATTCATACATCTTCTTCAATACCTCTTTTTGTTTGAGGCTTTCATCAGCATAACAACAATCGTATAAGTAGTTCACATACAAAGCCAGTTTATCTTGCAAGATGTTTTTCTTTATTCCCCTGTCTACCATACCAAACACCTTGACATAGCGATAGCGTCCCTTCTCGTCGTCCACCATCGACGACAAATCATTATTAAACTCCTGACGGATTAGCACACGACACTGATACTGATAAACTTCATGTGGTAAGTTGAGTCCTAATGAAAGACTCAAATCAGGATCATGCACACAAATGGCCACTGTAAGCATACAATGCTTATTTTGTGCCCACTGCTGCAGGCGGGTACGCATAGCAGTACTGCAAATATCATCATGGCAATATTCCACCTCAATATCATCTATTTGGCTCTCTATATAGGGGAATTGAGCTTTGAAGTAGTCTTTCTGTGCCTCCATCTCGCGATCCACTAAAGTGATACGGGTACGTATACGTTCATCTGCAGGCAGACGGTCATCATAATTGGCATAATGGCAGATACGCAATGCTTCGAGTAGCAACGAACGTCCCACTCGGTTGAATCCCACGATAACCAGATGCACATAGTCTTGACTGGTAGCACTCCAACTTCCATCAGGTTGTTGTGTAATGCTTATGGGGCGATAATCCAGCGGATCATAACGCCTTTCACAATCAGCTCCATAAAGGCTCCATAGCTGCCGGGCCAAGTTTTCATGGAGATTAAAGGGCCGAAAGAAAATATTAGGCTTGCCTTCTATACAAAAGACTTCGGGCGGCAGATTCATTTTCTGTATGTTAGAATACGAAGGGATGCTATCAAACTGTACATACACAGGCATCATCTTACCATCATAACATTTACCACGCAGAGTACTTACCAAGTGCACAATAGCTATATTTTTAGCATCGCGCCCGTAACGTTCTTCATCACCCAGCACATATACTTCAATAGCACTCTCTATTTTCAACCGCTGAAGTTCTTCGATCGACTCAATGTTGCCAAAGTAAACAAGCACTTGTCGCTCAACTTCAACAGGCAGGGCCGACTGTATACGATGCCGCACCGTTGCCGACTCCATACCGCTCATCAGCAAAATACGTGCCGAAGGACATTCGTCATACAGTTCACGTATCATATTGATAGACAATTCGTTGAATCCGATCAGTACATAATGATTTTTTATATTACGGTAGGTCATTCGCCCCGCGTATACCACTCCCACACGCCGCTCTATAATATTAGAGATAGTAGAGATGAGCACACCGCCCAGTAAAACGGATCCCGAAATGCTGATAAGCCCCACTAATATCCTGTTAGGCCAGGCAGTCTCTTCTATTTGGTTACCGGGATCGACAAAGTTGTTGTACACTGCCCAGAGCCTTTCTCCCCATTCCTCGTGTCCATGCAATTGGATGGAAAAGAGCATCGCGATAATAAAAAAGATAGCCAGCGCCGTAGCAATGGTAACGAGTAGCAAGGTGAGCTGTGACTTGATACCGCCCGAAATGGTGCGATCTATATACTCTTGCGAGAATATCTTCTTGTAGTAGTTTGCAAAACGGTTCATAGTAGTCCATATAGATTTATGTACAAATATAGTGTATTTTTCTATAAATCAAGTAGTTTTCCACTAAACTATTTCAGCCATACACTTTACCTTGTTACTGTGCGGAAAATTAGAAATTCTTCCGGAAAGTACATCCACTTCTCCATTCCGAACACCCGTAAGCAGTCTTCCCTTTAATGATGGTTCCTTTACCACAAAGTGGACAGGGTTGACCTACAAACGCATCTACCTCACCTGCCGCAGAAGGAGTTGAAGCTGCCATGGCCACCGGAGCAGGAGAACCGGGCGAATCAGTCTTCACTTCATTCGTCGTTTTTTCCGCTTTTGGTTTCTTTTCTTTCGGTGTACTCGGTTTTCGTTCACGCTTTTTAGGTTCTTTCTTCTCTTTCTCTTCGGCTTTTGCAGCAACTGCGTCCTGAATAGTTATGCGTCGATTCGTATTATCAGAAAGTACACTCATTACGATCTCTGAAACCATCTGCTTTAGTTCTTCGAGGAACTGGCGGGCATCGTATGTTTTCTTTTCAATCTCACGCAACTTCTTTTCCCAAATACCTGTCAATTCTGCCGATTTCAATAATTCTTCGTGAATAAGCTGCACCAACTCCACTCCTGTCGGGGTGGCAATCAGGTTCTTTCTTTCCTTACGGATATAATTTCGCTTGAACAACGTCTCAATGATTGCAGCACGGGTAGACGGACGACCGATACCATTCTCTTTCAAAGCATCGCGAAGTTCATCATTGTCCACCAGTTTTCCGGCTGTTTCCATTGCACGAAGCAAGGTTGCTTCAGTATAAGGTCTGGGCGGCTGTGTCCATTTTTCATTCAGGTCCGGAATATGAGGACCACTTTCACCCTTCACAAAAGCAGGAAGTACATTTTCATCCTCTTCCTCTTTTTCTTCAGTAGGGTCTTTTACTTCCTTGGCAAACACGACACGCCATCCCGGTTCCAGAATTTGTTTTCCGGTTACCCGAAACTCTATCTTATCCACTTCTCCCATTACGGTGGTAGTAGAAATTTTACAGTCCGGATAGAACACGGCTATAAAACGACGGGCTATCAAGTCGTAGACACGACGTTCCATATCCGTCAAGTTTTGAGCATAGACTCCGGTTGGGATAATGGCATGGTGATCCGTCACTTTCGAGTTGTCAAATACCTTTTTTGATTTAAGAAGTGTAGTGCCAGCTAACGGAGCTGTCAAGACTTCGTAATCACGGAGTCCTTTCAGGATAGCAGGACATTTCGGATAAATATCATCGCTCAAGAAAGTGGTATCCACACGCGGATAGGTCGCCACTTTCTTCTCATAAAGAGACTGGATCAGTTTCAGTGTTTCATCGGCTGAATAAGCGAATTTCTTGTTACATTCTACCTGAAGGGAAGTCAAATCGAACAAACGTGGAGCGTATTCCTTCCCGTCTTTCTTGCCGACATTGGTGACTACAAAAGGTAGGTCTTTAATACGTTCTACCAATGCTTCTCCTTCTTCCCGGTTGGCAATAGGGTCGATGCCCGGGTTATCTATTTTCTTTTTTCCGCCGTTCTTTTCCTCTTCCGCGGCAATTTCTTCATCACTTTTGCGAATGAGTGCAGAGAAAGTGGTATTACGATAGTTTGTTTTCAGTTCCCAATATTGTTTGGGTTCAAAATTGGCTATCTCCAATTGACGGTTGACAATCAATGCCAGCGTCGGTGTCTGTACACGACCGATAGAGAGCACCTGTTTGTTTTGACCGTATTTAAGGGTATAAAGACGGGTAGCGTTCATTCCCAACAGCCAGTCACCCATCGCACGGGAAAGACCGGCTTCGTAAAGTGATTGAAATTCAGCTTGGTCTTTCAGTTTCGAGAATCCTTCACGAATAGCTTCTTCCGTCAACGAAGAAATCCACAGGCGCTTCACCGGACAGCGTGCGCCAGCTTTTTGCATCACCCAGCGCTGAATCAATTCTCCCTCCTGCCCGGCATCACCGCAATTGATGATTTCATCCGCATTCTGCATCAGCCACTCTATCACATGAAACTGCTTCTCAATACCCGGATCATGCCCAATCAGCTTGATACCGAAACGTGGCGGAATCATCGGCAGACTGCTCAAGCTCCATGATTTCCAGTTAGGGGTGTATTCATGTGGCTCCTTCAGGGTACAAAGATGCCCGAATGTCCAGGTCACCTGGTATCCGTTTCCTTCTATATATCCTTCTTTTCTGGTATGAGCGCCGAGTACTTCGGCTATATCACGTGCTACAGACGGCTTTTCGGCTATGCAAACTATCATTTTTTCTCTTCTTGTTTTTAAACTATCAATTTGCAAAGTTACACGAATATTTGTCTAAAAGAACAATATCCCACAAAATATGTTACCTTTGCAAGAGTAGAATTCTTATAACAAAGAACAAGTATGATTGATTTAAACCGCAAATTGCCCATCGGAATACAAACTTTCGAGAAAATCCGCAAAGGAAATTATCTGTATGTAGATAAAACCGCCCTTGTCGGAAAAATGGTGTCCACAAGCATCCCCTATTTCCTTAGCCGTCCCCGACGTTTCGGAAAAAGCCTGCTGATTTCCACTTTCGAGGCTTACTTTCTGGGACGCAAGGACTTATTCGAAGGACTAGCCATCTCACAAATGGAAGTTGACTGGCAAGTCTATCCGGTTTTTCATATTGACTTGAATGCACGCAAGTATGATTCTCCGGCAGATCTGATAGCGATGCTCAACCAACATCTGGAAAAATGGGAAGCAATCTACGGAACCGAAAAGCAAGATCGACAACCGGAAGAACGATTCGCCTATATTATAGAACGCGCATGTGTGCAAACCGGAAAGCAAGTAGTCGTATTAGTAGACGAATATGACAAACCTCTTTTGCAAGCTCTGGATAATCTGCCCTTGTTTGAAGAATACCGCAAAATGCTAAAAGCATTCTATGGAGTATTGAAAAGTGCTGACCGCTATCTGCGTTTCGTATTTCTGACAGGTGTTACCAAATTCTCACAAGTCAGTGTATTCAGTGATTTGAATCAACTGAATGATATCAGCATGAAACCGCCTTATGCCACCATTTGCGGCATCACCAAGCAGGAACTGATAGATACATTCACTCCGGAATTGGATAAGCTGGCCTCATACAACCGGATGACACCAGAAGATACAATCCATAAGATGACCTCACTTTACGACGGGTATCATTTCTGTGAATATGCAGAAGGCATGTTCAATCCGTTCAGTGTATTAAATGTGTTCGATGGATATAAATTTGAGAATTACTGGTTTCAGACAGGCACTCCTACTTTCCTTGTCAAGATGCTGATGGATAGCAACTATGACCTGCGAACGCTCATTGACGGAGTGGAAGCAAACGCAGCGTCATTCAACGAGTACCGGGCAGAAAGCAGGAATCCTATTCCGCTGATTTATCAAAGCGGGTATCTGACGATTAAAGAATACGACCCTCGTTTCAAGACTTATCAACTTGCTTTTCCCAATGATGAAGTGAGATATGGCTTTATGAATTTCCTTCTGCCATTCTACTCTAATATTCCCGATAATGAGCAAGATTTCTATATTGGCAAATTTGTCCATGAGTTGGAAAGTGGCAATATCAATGCTTTTCTAACCCGCCTTCAAGCCTTCTTTGCCGATATACCTTACGAACTGAATGACCAGACAGAGCGGCATTACCAGACTGTTTTCTATCTGATATTCAAACTCATGGGACAGTTCACACAAGCAGAAGTACGCAGTGCAAAAGGACGGGCTGATGCAGTTGTCAAAACACCGAAGTATATTTATGTATTCGAATTCAAACTAAATGGCACAGCCGAGCAAGCATTACAGCAAATCGAAGATAAAGGATATCTTATCCCTTATCAGGCAGATGAACGGGAAGTCAAAAAGGTTGGAATAGAATTCAGTACTGACACACGAAATGTCAGTCGATGGCTACCCGAGGAATAAGAGAGTATAATTACTTCTTCCTCATATTTATCTACAAATGATTCATATTAAACCTCCCAACACTTCCACCCTTTGTTGGCACAGATATACACAATGTACGAACGAACATGGTAATTGGGGAATTTTCTTTTTGTATCTGCGGCATAACCTTTCACTTGCTCTACGTGTTCTACCAGCGGTTCGGTGAGCGCAAGCATACGGTCGGCATCTTTGGAACGATAGTATTTAAATTCCACCACGCGATCGTCCGTGTAATAATCCGTGCCGGGGATGCCGATCATTTCAAAATCCGAACGACCGACGGAGTTATTTTGTTCGATGGCAAAAGTGTAACAATGGCTCAAATAGCGGGAGACAAGCTCGTAGAAAGAACAACGGATAAAGTTCTCGTTGATCTTATCGAAAACCTGTGCGGGGAATTGTCCCAGATATTGCTCGAAATAGTTCTGCACAAGGGGTTCAAAACTACGATTGGAATCATAAAGTTCATAAACCGGGACGTAACGACTGGCGTTACCTTCGATCTTGTTCAGTTGGTTGTAATAATCCATGTAGATGCTGCGCATGGTCATGTTGGGGAGCACCATGCGGTATGCACTCTTCAGGGTAGTCATACCTAAGTAGAACAGGCTGACGGGATAGAATTCTTTCTCAAAAAATTTCTTCTTGTTGAATTTGCCGGACAGATCTCTGACGTTGTATGACAATTCACCGCCTATCACCAGGGCATCGAGCATCTCTTTGGCGTTGTTCTGCGAAAGAGTCAGGCGGCGAATCCAGTTGATGTCCGTACGCAGGTTCTCATCGATCAGTTCGGAGGGAATACTTCCGGCATTAGCGGCAAATTTCTTAAAAAAATAAGTTAAGATAGTGGAGTTAAAAAGACGTTCACCGACAGGGCTAAAACGATAACCGTCGTAGTTGTTCACAATAAGCTGCCAGATTTCCTCGAAGCGTTCTTCGCTTGCACCGGGAGCATATTTATCAAGTACATAGCGCAAGTATGTTTTCGTTTCTTCATAGGTGAAGCCGAGCATATTCAAAAAAACGGGTTTGAATGTGAGGATTTCCGCAATGTTGTACCCGCTGGTCAGGTCGTCCATGATGACAGGCAATACGCCTGTGCAGAAACAAGTGCGAATCGTGCCTTCGCCGATACCCGCTTTGATAACTTTAAAAAAGGTGAGAAGAAAACTATCACTAGTGGTTACTTCCTCATAAAGTGAGTCATTATAGGAAGTAAGCAGTTGATTGGTGAAGTTATCGTATTCGTCAATCAATATATATGCTTTAGGCAATCCATGTGAGCTGATATAACCCAAAAGTTCCTCCAACATCTGCACAGCATTTCCTCGAGTTGTAAACTGAAAATCACCAAACAGGTCTCGGTTATGTTCTACCGTAACTTCCACGGGTCCACAATTCAGGTCATTGAAGTTCTGTACCACCCCTTCCATATCATCCGCCATCACCATAGCCGAGAAGTCATAACGAATCACCAAATATTGATTATGTTCTTCCGTAGGATGTTCGCCAATCCAGGTGCCGCCAAAAAGTTCTTCAAAACGATTCGCTTTCGTACGGTCGTAGTAGTGGGCCAACATGGAGATGAGCAGACTTTTCCCGAAACGACGGGGACGGAGAAAGATGGGAGCATTATAGTCTTCAAGCCCCGGAATGTAATTTGTCTTATCAACATAATAAAAGCCACGTTCACGCATTTCTGCGAAGTCGGCCACTGCGTATGGAATCGTTATTCTTGCCATAATCGTTGATCTTTTCTTTCGGTAAAGACAAAAGTACTAATAAATTAGTACCATAAAAAAGATAATGCGAAAAAGATAAATAAATACCAAGCTCAATTATGGCTATATACATAAGTCTTTGATGAAAAAGAGGGCAAAACAGAGAAAAAGATCAAAGTTATGCATTTAGCATGTATAGCCCTATACACGAAGGCTGCACAACTCTATACATGATGCGTGTATAGAGCTATGCAGCCTCTCTGCATAAACCTGGCGGGACATTGCTCCGCCAGGCCAAGAGAACATTTATGCCGCAGGATCGGGCGCCTCTCCTCCGCCGCCTTCGCTACCACCGGAACCGGAGCCGCCTCCTGCATCGGGTTTCGTGCCGACGTAGAAAGTAGCGATAGCGGTTCGGGGTGTCTTCAGGAGCGTGCTTCCTGCATACTGTGTAGTGACGGTGAGGGTATATTCGCCATCGGCCAGACCGGCAGGAACAATGAATGTGAGTTGTGACGGGTTGTTGACGGCCAACATATTGAGGTCGACAGGTGTGGTTTGTTCTTTGCTGTCGGTGATAGTGATGCCGACGGAAGAATCCGTACCTGCAATTTTCAACATACGGCCATTGACTGTGAACGGACGGCCTGCAGTGGCGGTGGCAGGTGAGAATCCGGCAACGTACATCACGCTTTGGCGTTCGCCCAAAATACTGATAGAGGTTTGGGCGATAGCTTCACGCAGTTCTTTGTCTTGGGTGAAGGAGACGTAGACGGAGTTCTTCTCGGGATTCCATTTTCCGCCATCGATAACACCGCGGAGTTGCGCTACGGCGTGGTAAAGACCGGTGTTGACACTATATCCGCTAAGGATGAGATCGCTCACAACACGGTTGTAGAGCTTCACGACGTGCTCGATGGTTTCGGGACGGAGCCCGGTGTCTTCCTTGTGCATCTCGTCGAGGATGTCCTTCAACGAAAGATTACCGGACGATTCGAGCTGACCGATCTTATCGTCTTTGTTGTCGACGGTTACAGTGTTGTCGACTAACCAGATTTTCAATACATTCTTCATTATTCAATTTATTAGTAAAAAAGTTATTTTGTTGTATTCAACTATAAATTACAGACATATTCGCCATCAGCCAGTCCGAGATGACTGAGAACTGTTTGATTACGAATTCTGATGTACTACTTTATTATCAAAAGAATAAATAATATCCACCAGAAAAGGTTTATGGATTCTCAATATGGAGAATTAGCATCTTAAGCTGTTACCAGTCTTTACGGAAATAAGTATTATCAACATCATTTCCAACTGCACCAGCCTCGTGAGGATGTACAGAGATCTGAACTGACGGATCGATCATCATTTGCATATCAGTCGTAACTCCTATTGTGAGTATCTCCATTCCTCGCACATTATCAGGTATGTCATAAGCAATATACCCTTTGCTTTCATTAAAAACAGACATTCCCGGCACATCGCCTGTACCCATATCCATAACGAAAGACATAAAATTCATATCAGCCGAATAATAGTCAAGATAAAATTTCGTAAAGTCTCGTGTAAAACAAACAAAATCACTTTTTTCCAATCCAGCAAACGGTTTTCGTCCACAAATCATCCATTCAGCTTCAGGTATTTCAAACTCCGTCCAAAAAGGAAGAGAATATTGGTTTATATAACCTGTGTAAGCATAATCAATATATTTTCCAACCTCTATACCACCACACTTTTCTTTATCAAAAAAGAGGGCAGTCGCTTCCCCTTTATCAGCAACCGTTAACATTGTCTCTTTGGATAATGCCTCACGTAAGGCTTTTATTAATTTAGGATAAGTACTAGTATTCTTTATACCATCTATACCATATTCATCACTGTCATCCCAAAGATCAATACCATCCAACTCGTACAACTCCACTGCATTTCTCACTTGTGCTACAAAATTCTCAATCTCACCATCTGTCAAATGACAAAAGCCTATAGTTGAACTATTCTTCACAGTCAGACAAACTTTCATTCCCATTAATTTCAACGGACGAATGTATTTATCCGCATTTTTCAGAACGTGGCTTATGTCCGCATTCAATTTCAGTTCACCTCCTGTACCAACAGTAGCTCTTAATAAGTTTACAACATCAAAAAGTTGAGAAGCTTTACTCATCTCCCAGCTTGCATCTTCCAGCCAATACACAGAGCTTACCAAAGGACTCATCTTTTCAGTGTCAACATATCCTATACAAGTATATCCTTTTCTGGAAGAAGTCAAACGATGCTTTCCATTGGTCCAATTGATACGATAAAGCAACGTTTGATATTTACCATCTTCCTTAATTTTAAGAGGAAGTAGATACTGAGAAGCTCCTAAATTAGAATTACTTGGAACCGGTAACATCCATCCTTTAAGAATTAAAGTCATCTTACCCGATTGCATAGCTCCGGCAGCAATTGTCAGACTACCACCATTGCCCAACTCATAAGCATTATCCGGCAACAATGTGTAATTCGAGTTGGTATATGCTAATTGGAAAGTTTCCACATCGAAATCTTTATCTACCACCACTGTCAAATTCTTCGTTCCCGTAGCGGCTTCTTTCAGTACAACAGACACTTGGTCTGTTACGACCTCATTCTCTTTATCAGTAACTATAAGGAACACCTGTTGATTATCTGTCTGCAACTCGCTGCACAATCTTGGTGAATCACCTATAACCACTTCGGTCGGTTTATCATGCGAAACATCAGGATTGATTACAGCTGCTTCTTCCTCACAAGAAGAAACGCATAAAGACAGCAAGCCCCAAAGCCAGATATATTTTAATATTCGTTTCATATCGTCATTCGTTTTTAGTTTATAACCACTTTGACTTATTTATTCATTATAGGCACTTCCACACCACTGGGCCATAACTCTGCTTCCGTTTTCGGACGTGGCTGTGTATAGGTGTCATTCGTAAAGTATGGAATCATCTTCGCATCATTATGGTGTCCGGTCCGGTCTATAATCGTATTTCCAGTGCCTTCATCAAATTTCCAGTAAGCCTGTAAATCAGATTCAGCTGCCGGGTCATCGATATTATACATGTTCTCATAGATTTGCTGTTCGGTACGTGCCACGCTCCATATACGGGCTTCACTAATATCACCGTTTAACTGACGACTTATATCATGAGATTGTCCGTACGAACGTCCGAAATAGAAATTAAAGTCACCACCATTACCTGTGTCATCATCCGCCAGTTTATCCCCCAAACTAATGGTTGTTACATCGCTCTTGCCGTGTCCTTCTTCTCTGCTTTGCAATTTTCCGTTCACATAGAAAGCAATCACCTGCGTATTCAAATCCCACGTCAATGCGATGTGATACCACTCTCCCGCTTGAAGTTGGAGTTTTTTGTCGGCAGTAGGAAATTTACCCACAGGGGTCTGAACCTGCAACTGCTGACGAGGAAAGTCAACATCTCCCAAACGCACACACAAATACTGCTCGATACCCATTATTGAAGAAATATTCGTTTCATCATCAAATTGGTTAATCCGTATGATTGCTTCCATTGTAATAGCTGTCAGATTATTCACTACATCTGCGGTAGGGCTTCCCTTGTCGAATCCCGGAACGGCAACATACACGTTCTTCAGGTTCATTGCCGTAGTGATGGCACTGGAACGACGCACGAGGTAATACATTGTGCGTGAACCGTTCATGATGCCTACCCCTTCGGCTCCTCCTATAGAAAGAGGACAAAGATAGGTAGCATCAATCTCCAGTTCATCGAGTTTCAGAAACTTGATGTGTACTTCTTCGGAGGTAGTCTTCCCTGCCGGAATAGTCACCGCGTCTGTCGACAGCTGGTAATATGCTTCGGGAAGTGCTTCATAGTGAGTATCATTCTTTGCATTATAGGTACTAATCATTGAAGGGTCTACCTTTAGACTGACCTTCACGTCATTCCCCGACGGATAAGTCAAGTTCACGTTAAAGACTTTCGTTTGGCTTGTCACCTTACGGTTAAAAGTGAAAGCCTCCGTATTTTTACTGGCAGCCACATTCAAGTATGCCGAATTATCGAACGGTGACTTTTCGCTGTAATCCGTATTATCACAGGCAACCGGCAGAAATAACAAAACTGCGGCTGCAAAGCACTGATAAAGTTTATGTATTCTCATAGTTTACATCGTTTAGTGAGCCGAAGCAGGATTCAGGAATTGAATACCTCCACGGGTCTGTTTATAAATAATATCAGTATCGTAGTAATCGGTAGAGATATTGTAAATAGCAATACCTCCCAATGGCGTTTCCATATTGAGAGCACCGTAAGCAGCTCCGGCGATGGCATTGCGCGTCACTCCGTTATAGTCGGTCAATGTACCGTCAGGAGTGACAGCCAACAGCAGGCGATCCGGAGCGGCCTTGCCATATCCGGTGGCATAAAATACGGAGGTTTCTATATCATATTCATCGGATGCACCGGAAATATCAAGTACGAAATAGTTGAAAAGGCTGCGCTGCGCTTCCGGCAACAAGGAAGGGGTACCTTCAAAAACTAACAGACACGGTGTCTGTCCCAAAGCATCCAGTAGCGACTTTAACGCCGAGACGTCTACCGCAGAGCCTTCCGAACCGAGGGCAAGCCCGTCAAATGTCCCTGTACGCACTGCCTCAACAGCAGAAGTAATAGAGGTATTCAGTTTATCTTTAGCCGTGCAATCTATATAGTAAAGCACTTTCGTACCATAATCCTCACGTACCAACTTCATATCCTCCCGGTCATATTCGGACAGACGGTCGGCATTACGCATCGTCACTATATCGATACTGTCCGGCAACGCACGGAGAAAGTCCTTCTCACCGGTAGATACTTCCGGAGCATTATCCAACCGGGCATAAACGACAGCATGTTTCGTTGCTTTATATGCGCGAAGATTCTGCGTATATGCCGCATATTCTTGCGGATTCTGTTCCTTAAACCCATTCACCTGACTATCGTGTATTTCCATTTCCGTCCAGTCGTCGCAACTGATGGTGGCAACCGACAGGAAAGTAGTCAGTAGGCATAACTTAAAGATTGATTTATATTTCATAATCTCATTGATTTAAAGGTTCGTTCTAGTTTGAAGATTGACTATTCTCAATGGAATGGTCTTTCTTATCCCACCAAAGTTTAGTTCCTGCGGCATCGGGACCATTCAGCATTTCTACAGCTTGATCGATGTATTTCGGATTTCCCGTATATTCATCTGCAGGGAAAGGCAGACGACGGGGACCGATTGTTACATTCACACTATTATTGGGGTCTTTATTCTCCACGGCAGGCAACAACTTCGGGTAGCCCGTACGACGATGTTCCGCCCATGCTTCCAGCCCCAGCGGGAATATTGCAATCCATTTTTGAGTAATGATACGCTCCAGGTTCCGTTCGAAATACTCCGCTCCAGGTTCCCAGGCAATCGTAATGGTACTTACCGCCGGATGGCTATACTTAATATCAGCCCCGTCCATCGGGTTCACATAGTCTATAGGCTTTTTCTCCGCATCCTTCACATATTGGTCTGCTCCGGTGGCTCCGCCACGCTCTTCGAATGAAAGGGCAATAGCCTTTTCATACAATGCCTGCGCATCGCCTCCCATATTCCAACCACGCAACGCGCCCTCGGCACGAAGGAAAGTCACCTCCGCCGCATTCATCCAGAGATAAGGGTCGGTGCTGGAAATCACCTGCTTTGAGTAAAGATTAATCATGTCGTCTTTCTTCTGGGTAAATATGCCGATACGTACACCGTAATAATCGTATACATCGACTTTCTCGCCATCCTGATCGACTGTCTGCACACCTTTGACAAACATCTTATCCAAACGCGGATCTTCATAACCTTTCATAATAGAAACTAAATCGGCACTAATACGGTAGTCATTCCAGTTATTAAACAGCAACTCCGAACGGTTCTCCGCCACATGAAGCATGGCGTTGTCCTCATTCGATTCAATCACTCCCGCTTCCACAGCCTTCTGCGCAATACGTTGCGCCTCGGTAGGATTGACATAGCTCATACGCATGGCAATGCGAAGTTGCATGGAATGTACAAACTTACGCCATTTGGAAATGTTACCGTAATACAAGTCTTCCAGTTTGCGGAAAGCCTCGGACGACAGGTCTTTGTTTTCCTCCAACACTTTATCCGCTTCTTCCAGTTCTTTCAGCATCTGTGTATATACCTGCTCCTGCGAATCGTAAGCGACAGCCAGGTCTTCACCCGAATTATCATTATCCATCATCTTCGAATAAGGAATCGGACCGTAAATGTCCGTCACACGATGCATGATACACACCCGGAGAATTTTACCGAAAGCTAATGCCACAGGGTCATCCGTCTTGTTCATCATATCGCGGTACTGCGGGTACATGTCTTTAATCGGATCGGCAAACGGGGATTTGAGCCATCCCTGTTCGGGATTGAAAGTAGAGAATTTCATCACCCAAGTGTCTACAATTCCTTCCAAATAACCACCGTATGCTCCTCCTGCCATAGCATCCATAAACTGGTAAAGGTGTTCACGTGTAGGAATCACCAATCCCTGCATTCCTTTGAGCGTAGCACCTACAATATGATTCTCACGCTGCATTTCTTCTCCGTCCGCTTCGTACATACTCCGGTTGATGTCGCTGTCGAAACAACCGCCCAACGGAAGCAGAAATAATGAAAGGATCATTATCAGAAGAATGTTATATATTCGTTTCATGTCCATCATAGTATTTAGAAGTTAATCTTTATGTTAAATCCTATATTCCGGGTACTCGGCATCATGAAGTAGTCGATTCCCTGATAATAGTTGTTCGTAGTAGCTACTGCTTCAGGATCGAAAGGAGCTTTACAGTAGATCATCCAGAGATTTCTGCCCACAAGGGATACATTGATATCACAAACATTGCCCAGCCAGCGGCGCGGAACGGTGTAACCGATATGTGCCTCCTGCAGACGCAGGTTGGTAGCACTATAAGTATAGTAGGTAGGCAATCCGCTCTGCGATGCTACCACTTCATAGAAGCTTTGCGGATTCACGCGGCTACGGCCATTTATCCATACTCCTCCGGCATCACGCGCGGCAGCAGATGTTTCAGATACTCCGTAGAGATCAAGATAAGCCTGTGTTGCCGAATAAACGATTCCGCCCAAACGGGCTGTCAACAAGAAACCGGCATTGATACCTTTATAAGAGAAGCTATTATTCCAGGCTAAATTTGCCTTAGGAAGTACGCTTCCCAACTTTATGTCACCGGCATTGTCGATGGCTGTCACATTGCCGCTATCGTCAATCAGGACATTACCGTTAATATCACGCTTTAAATCGGCATGGGTATAAAGATCGCCCAGCGTACCACCTTCCTTCAGGATAAATTTCGCCTTTCCGAATCCGCGACCTTCATCGGTTTTGAGTTCCAGTTTATCGACGTTGTAAGTTTTGCCCGTTTCCGGGTGAACATAATCCTTCACTAGTTCGACGATTTCATTCTTGTTGGCCGAGAAAGTAAAGCTGCTGTCCCAGCCGAAATCTCCCCAACGATGCCCATAAGACAACATAGCCTCGAAACCATAGTTGCGTACATATCCGGTCTGTACATACAATTTGTCATATCCTGACGAAACAGGAAGCCGAGGATCAAATGTCTGATTATAAGTATTGGCGTAATAGAAAGATCCGCTCAATTTGAAATCTTTAAATAGGGTTGCATCCAGACCTACTTCCCATGAGTCAGTACGCTCGGGGTATAGTTTACCAATGGGATAATTCGTCTGCGATTTCCAGTCCTGCTTATTGGCATCATACGAGTAAGTAGGATAGGTAAGAAAACGAGGATAAGGATTACCTACGGAACTGAACGATCCACGTACTTTAAGATAATCCACCCAATCAGGCAGTTTCAATATTTCAGTGATGACAGCCGAAAGCCCTACGGAAGGATAGAAGAATGAAGCCTGCGGAGAATGTGTCAGCTGCGAAGCCCAGTCGTTACGTCCTGTAACGGTGAGATAAAGCATACTTTTCCACCCTACTTCGGCACTGGCAAAAATAGATTCGGTCGCTTCGCGCCAACCCACCTGCGTAGCACGTTTTTTTGCGTTGTCAAGGTCGTAAACATTGAACAGATTAGGAATACCAGTTTCTCGTATAGGCCCCGCATAGCCCAATTCCTTACTAGTCACTCCACTATAACTGGCACCGATATTGGCTACAATCGTAAAATCCTGAATACGTTTATTAATATTCACCAACACATCGGCATAAGTCTGCGAATATTGTCCGTTATTTACTGTATAATGGCCTTGTGAACTACCGTCAGTCA
Source organism: Bacteroides sp. 1_1_30 (assembly GCF_020982715.1). Lineage (NCBI taxonomy): Bacteria > Pseudomonadati > Bacteroidota > Bacteroidia > Bacteroidales > Bacteroidaceae > Bacteroides > Bacteroides sp. 1_1_30. Next base: position 40,813 of record NZ_JAJKHN010000007.1, on the reverse strand, counting down.
GCGTGTTGCTACTGCTTGCATAAAGCTTGCCTTCATATTCGCTATGAGTATTGTCGATGCGAACACGCCCTGCCACATTCAGCCAGTCAAGAATCTGGTAACTCAAACCTGCTGAAGCCATATAGCGTTTCTTATTGTTGAGACGGAGATTACGGTAAGCAATCCAATAAGGATTCTGCATACGAAGGTCACCTTCGCCCTGCGGCCAAAACTGTACGCTAATTTTCCGGGCTTCATCCCAACGCTCGAAATTCTTCACTATAGAGAAATCATCCCCACGAGGGAAAAGATAAGCAGAAACCAACGGATTGGAGTACTGCCCCTGATTGGTCATATTACGGTCGTTCTGAAGAATATAGCTTGCACTTACATCCAGTTTCATCTTGTCATTCAAGAAACTGGTCGTATTGCGGAAAGTGAAATTATATCTGTTATACCTATTGTTGGGAACCATCCCTGCCGAATTGACGGCAGCCGCAGAAAAGAAAGTCTGATTTTTATCCGTTCCGGTAGACAACGTAACGGAATTTGTATATACCGCACCCGTATCAAAAAAATCATCCGGCTCATATCCTGTTTGAGCAGCCGAGTTTAACTTCGGTCCCCAGCTATAAATATTGGAATTTCCTGTTTTACCATTACTACCTGTACCATAACGGTCCTGGAACTCGGGCATCTTAAAAGCATTCAACCATTCGATGCCACTTGATACACCTACTTGCAGCTTACCTACCTGTCCTTTTTTTGTAGTAATCACAATCGCACCGTTTGCCGCATTACTACCATAAAGGGCGGCAGCTGCCGCTCCAGTCAGTACGGAAATGCTTTCTATATCTTCCGGATTAATATCAGCAATGGCCTCGGTAGCTCCCTTTGAACCAAATTCCGTATCTCCTCCGCCACCGAAATTATACATCGGAATACCGTCAATCACATACAAGGCGTTACTACTCTGTTCAATAGACTTTGTTCCACGCATCACCACTCTACTTGCCCCACCGACACCGGAAGAGCTCGTATTGATAGTAACACCCGCAACTTTACCATTCAGGCTGTTTACAAAATTAGCATCCTTAATTTGGGTCAGTTCGTCGGACTTTACTTGCTGTACGTTGTAGCTCAATGCTTTCTGCTCGCGTTTGATGCCAAGTGCTGTTACAACGACTTCACTCAACAGTTTTGTATCCGAAGCCAGTTGCACGCTATATGTATTCTGTCCGGTTACTTTTACCGTCTGTGGAGTGTAACCTACATAACTGATACTCAACACACTTCCTGCAGGAGCTTCGAGCGAAAAGTTACCGTCTATGTTTGTGATAGTTCCAATGCTTGTACCTTCCACACGTACATTGACACCAATCAACGGTTCTCCGCTATCATCCAGTACGCGTCCGGTGATACGTTTGGTGGAAGCAGTTTCGGTTGCTTTCTGTTCTTGTGGAACGATGATGACATATTTTCCTTTGAGCTGATACGTATATCCTGTACCTTTTAGGATTTCCGTGAGAGAGTTCTCCAACGTGGCTTTTTCCAACGCCAAATCGATGGAGGGTTTGTTTTTCAACTGCGACTCGTTGTAACCAACGGACAGTTTCGTTTGTTTTTCCACTTCTTTCAATGCCTCGATGACCGATATGTTTTTCTTATGGATCGTAATCCGGGCATTACTACTTTGAGCAAAAGTAGGGGTAGAAAGGAGCAGACAGCACAAAAAAAGCATAAATACTCGACTGATTGCCTGCTTATTGGCTATAAATTCATAAATTTGCTGCATCTTCTTAGTATTAGTTTATACAGATAAAGTTAGATTCTCGAATTTAGTAGCGTCTGGTTAACGCTAATAGTAAGAATTTCGATTTCACATCCGGGGGAAGGTTGCAGCTTCTCCCGGATATTTTTTCCGCATAGGCTCAATGTATTTTAAGGTTAATATTCAGTGTTTACAAGTTCTATTTTGTTCCCCGGTGCCGAAGCATGTCTTCCCCGGTACCGGAGCCTATCTTCATCGGTGCCGGAGACGCCCTTCCCCGGTGCCTGAAATATAGCACTTGTCTCCCACTATTTTATAGTCCAGATTTCCCGTCACACGAGCGATAATATCCATCACTTCTTCCATAGAAGCATTTTGCCCGAAAGTAAGATTGAACCGGTCTTCTTTCAGACTACGGAAACTATAAACAAAGGTGTAAGGGTATTTGCGTTCGAGACGGGTGAAGATTTCTTCCAATGTCATACTGCGGAAAACGATTTCGCCACGTTGCCAAGCAGTGACATCCTGCATATCAGGATGAAGTACGTTTCCGGAGCGGGTACGTTTGTTATAAGCCAGTTGCTCGTTCGGCTTCAAGATCTCCTGCCCCTGCTGATTATTGTACTCTACCAACACTTTTCCGGAAATCAGGGTAGCTGTCACTTCCTCTTCGTCGGGGTAGGCTGTCACGTTGAATTCCGTTCCGAGTGCCGTCACCTGAAAGTCCGAGGACTTCACGATAAAAGGATGCTCTTCGTCACGTTTCACCTTGAAGCCGGCTTCTCCCACAAGATACACACAACGGGTATCACCCTTAAATTGCTGTGGATAAAGTAAAGTGCTTTGGGAATTAATCAATACCTGCGTACCATCCGGCAAAGTGATGTTCCGCATCTCGGCGGTAGGAATATATGCTTGCAACAAATCTGGTGCCTGCCGGTTCTGCAAAGCCAGATAGATAGAAACGGAAGAAAATGCAATCAACAAAGCTGCCGCTACGCGCCACACTACCAGATGAGTACGTAAAGAATGTATCCTGCGCCTCGTTCCGATGCCTGTCAGTTCACGCATCCGTTCCAAAGAATGACGGTAGCCGGAAGTCGTTGCCGATTCGGTAGCTTCCCAAAGTTGATTGAGTTCATGATCTTTTTCATCGGCACGTTCTTCGTCGGTCAGCCATGTACGGAAATCCTGATCGACTTCTTTCGGATAGTCGTGATTGATATAACGGTCGATTACATCGCGAATATAATTCTTCATAAGGTGATATTTATTGTTCTGTTTAGAAACGCTTACGTAAATATCACTACTCAGCAAGGACAACTACGGGAAAAGACGGAATAGAATAACAAACATTAACACTTTGCGGAGTTCCGTCAATGTTTTATAGATGTGATCTTCTACGGTACGCAAGGGGATTTGCAGTTTATCTGCTATTTCTTTATGAGAAAGTCCTTCAAAACGGCTCATCTCAAAAATCCGTCTACGGCGATCAGGCAACTGACTGAGTGTCATCCTAATAAGCATTAATACTTCTTTATAGTATAGATTTTCTAACAGGGAGGAATCTTCGTCACAAAGTTCACCCAACAACTGGGCTTTCAAAACTTTGTCTTCATATTCCTGCTCTACCTTCTGATGCTTGAACAGGTTGAATATTTCATTCCGAGTCACAGTATAGAGATAACCAGTCATGGTTTCCTGATCTTGCCAAAGTTCAGGACGTGTCCATAACTTAAGAAATATATTCTGGGCAATGTCTTCCGCATCCTCCTCCGACTTGGTCAACAACTTCGCAAAGTTCTTCACACGAGGGAAGTTAGCGGCATAAAACTGCTCAAAACGGATATCCAATTCTGCTATCGTTTCGTTCATCTGTCGAGTCTTTTACTATGAAACCCGGGGCAAATATAGGCAAAATTAATTTCAGGCAATGGATGCAAACAAAAAAAACATCCCACCTTTTAAACCAAAACAAGTCTAAAAGGTGGGAATATTATAAGATTCTAAAGAATCTCAGAAGTTATTCTTCATCCATCAGAATTTCCAAAATCTGACAAGCAGCCTTCGCCACCGGAGTACCCGGACCAAAGATAGCAGCTACACCTGCCTTATACAGGAAGTCATAATCCTGTGCAGGAATAACACCACCGGCAATCACCACAATGTCTTCACGTCCCAGTTTCTTCAGTTCTTCAATAATCTGCGGAACCAATGTCTTATGACCGGCAGCCAGTGAAGAAACACCTACTACATGAACATCGTTTTCTACCGCTTCACGAGCAGCTTCTGCCGGAGTCTGGAACAACGGTCCCATATCCACGTCGAAACCACAGTCCGCATAACCCGTTGCTACTACCTTGGCACCACGGTCATGACCGTCCTGTCCCATCTTTGCAACCATGATACGAGGTTGACGTCCCTCTTTTTTCGCAAACTTCTCTGCCAGTTCACAAGCACGCTTGAAGTCGCTATCGTTTTTACTTTCTGATGAATACACGCCTGATATAGTTCTAATTATTGCTTTATAACGTCCTACAACCTGTTCGCACGCATAAGAAATTTCGCCTAAAGTAGCACGAACACGAGCTGCTTCAACTGCCAGTTCAAGCAAGTTACCCTTGCCGGTCTTCACACATTCAGTGATAGCTGCTAATGCCTTGTCCACTTCAGCCTGATTACGTCCTTCTTTCAAACGTTTCAGATTTTCAATCTGTTCAAGACGAACTGCCGTATTATCAATTTCAAGGATATCAATCGGAGCTTCTTTTTCCAAACGATACTTGTTCACACCCACAATGGTCTGCTGACCGCTGTCGATACGAGCCTGTGTACGTGCAGCCGCTTCTTCGATACGCATTTTAGGAATACCTGTTTCGATAGCTTTCGCCATACCACCCAGTTTTTCAATTTCCTGAATATGTTCCCAAGCCTTGTGTGCCAGTTCGTTCGTCAGAGATTCTACATAGTAAGAGCCGCCCCATGGGTCAACGTTCTTGCAGATGTAAGTTTCTTCCTGAATATAAATCTGTGTGTTACGTGCGATACGTGCAGAGAAATCTGTCGGAAGAGCAATAGCCTCATCCAATGCATTGGTATGCAAAGATTGGGTATGTCCCAAAGCTGCAGCCATAGCCTCAATACAGGTACGTCCTACGTTGTTGAACGGATCTTGCTCCGTCAATGACCATCCGGAAGTCTGTGAGTGAGTACGCAAGGCCAGTGATTTCGGGTTCTTCGGATTAAACTGTTTCACAATCTTCGCCCACAGCATACGTGCAGCACGCATCTTGGCAATTTCCATGAAGTGATTGGTTCCGATTGCCCAGAAGAAAGAAAGACGCGGAGCAAATGCATCGATATCGATGCCTGCCGCTGTTCCGGCACGAAGATATTCCAAACCGTCAGCCAATGTATAAGCCAGCTCGATATCTGCGGTAGCACCTGCTTCCTGCATGTGATAACCGGAGATAGAGATAGAGTTAAACTTAGGCATCTTCTGTGAAGTGTATTCAAAGATATCAGAGATAATCTTCATAGAGAATGCAGGCGGATAAATATAGGTGTTACGCACCATGAATTCTTTCAAAATATCGTTCTGGATAGTACCTGCCATTTCTTCGAGTTTAGCACCTTGTTCCAAACCGGCATTGATATAGAATGCCATAATCGGAAGTACAGCACCATTCATCGTCATGGATACAGACATCTTATTCAAAGGAATACCATCGAACAAAACCTTCATGTTTTCCAATGAACAGATAGATACACCTGCTTTACCTACGTCACCCACTACACGTTCGTGGTCGGGGTCATAACCGCGGTGAGTAGCCAAGTCAAATGCTACTGACAAACCTTTCTGACCGGAAGCCAGATTACGGCGATAGAAAGCATTGGATTCTTCGGCAGTGGAGAATCCGGCATACTGACGGATGGTCCAGGGACGAAGGGTGTACATTACTGAATACGGACCACGCAAATACGGAGGAAGTCCGGCAGCATAGCCGAGGTGTTCCATTCCTTCGAGGTCTTCTTTTGTATAAACAGGCTTCACTTCAATGTGTTCCGGTGTTTTCCAGTCGGCGGAGATACCGTTAGCCTTTTGCCATTCAGCACCATTAGCAGGCTGAAATACGGCATATATATCGATGTTTTTAAAATCTTTTCTCATCTTACTTCAATAGTTTAGCGTTAAACTCTTTCAAGGTATCCAATACGTTGACACGAACATGGATGAAGTTTTCGATACCTGCGGCTTTCAAGTCATCCATACAAGCCGGAGCACCGGCAACGATAAACATAGCGCGACCATTCAAGGCTTTGAAAGCAGGAACTGCATATTCAGCATATTCATCATCGCTGGAACAGATTACAACAATATCAGCTTTCGCAGCCATCGCTGCCTCTACTCCTGCCTCTACTGTTTCAAATCCAAGATTATCGATTACTTCATAACCGGCACAAGCCAGGAAGTTACAAGAATATTGCGCACGTGCCTGACGCATCGCCAGATTACCAATTGTCAACATGAACGCCTTCGGACGTTTGCCCGATGCTTCCGTTTCAAGACGTAACGCTTCAAACTCACTAGCTGCACGGTCGAATACCAATGTATCCACATCTTTCTCACAAGTATGAGAGTCACCTCCACAGCAGCATTTTCCTTCCACAGGTTTCTTGTCACCGGCTTTTTCGTTGAAATTCGGGAATTGGTTAGTACCCAACAGAATTTCACGACGCTGTGCCACTGCTTTATGACGAGCTTTATTGCTTTCGTTTACTGCAGCCTGAACCGTACCAGCTTTTAATGCGGCATAGAAACCACCTGCTTCTTCTGTAGCAAGGAAGATTTCCCACGCTTGTTTAGCAATGGATACAGTCAGGTTCTCAATATAATAAGAACCGGCAGCCGGATCAATTACTTTATCGAAATGGGATTCTTCTTTCAGCAATAGTTGTTGATTGCGAGCCAGACGTTCTGATAACTCATCCGGAGTCCCATAAGTCTTATCAAACGGAACGACTGTCATTGAATCTACCCCACCCAAAGCGGCACTCATTGCTTCAGTCTGTGTACGAAGCAAATTCACGTGTGCGTCAAACAAAGTAAGATTAAAAGTAGAAGTTTCGGCATGAACCGCCATTTTTGCTGCACAACGACATTCGCCATTAGCTCCCTTATTATCGCAATCACGCAGACATTCAGGTTTATAAGAAGCTACGATATTTGCCCACAATAGACGTGCGGCACGGAACTTCGCAATTTCAAGGAAGTAATTGGAGCTGATACCGAAGTTGAATTTTATCTTTTTAGCTACTACGGCAGCGGGAATGCCGGCATCAGTCAACTGATTCATGTATTCATTACCCCAAGCCAATGCATAACCCAACTCTTGAGAGATATAAGCACCGGCATTGTTTAATGAGATTGCATTTACATTCAATACACGATAAAAAGGAAGCGGCTGGATAGCTTCGATCAACGCTTTCGCTGTCTGCACCATATCCCCTTTTTCCTTACCGCGAGTCAGCATCTTATTGAAGAAATCATAATTGATAGAGCCTTTCAGCTTCTTCACATCATAGTCTTTCTTCTGGAAATAAGCCACCAGCAAATTGGCCAACTCCACAACATGCCCCTGACAAGTTGAGAAATTTAATTCAACGCACTCTGCCTGAATATCATTCAACAGCGTCTCGATATATTCCGCATTGAGTTCTTTTGCTTTTACATGGAAAGATAGTGAATCAACACCCTTATTTAAGATGTCCAGTGCTTTTGCATTGGCCTCTTTGGGGCATTCTACCCTGATTTCCTGGCGAACCAACCACTCATTGTTGTCTTTTTTAGTTCCTCTCAGATAAGGGAACTCTCCGGGAAGCGCATCAGTAGTTTTTAAACCCTCCAGATCTTCCATCCGGTAGAAAGGTTTCACTTTAAACCCTTCGTTTGTTTTCCAAACGAGCTTCTTCTCAAAATCAGCACCTTTCAAGTCGGCTGTAACCTTCTCCATCCATTGTTCGGTGGAGACAGGAGAAAAGTCTGAGAAGAGTTTTTCTTTTTTGTCTGCCATAGTTTATCTAAAATTAAAACAAGATTAATATTGTCTTTATTTTTATCTATCTCTTTCTAATTGTCTGTTGTTCGACATGCAAATATAACCAATAAGTTAAAACAAAACTTCTTTTTATAGAAAATTCGCACACCTCTCACTCTCGCATAGAATCTGTATAGAAATTCTTCATTCTTTATTTTTTTAGTTCTCCATTTATTTGATTTGCTCCAATGTTATGAGTAATTTTGCACCCGTTTTTAGAAAAACATTATAAAAACTGCTATATTATGGATTGGTTACAAAGTTTATTGTGGGACCCCAGCTCCGTAGCTCACATCGTGCTTCTCTACGCATTTGTAGTGGCAGCCGGAGTGTATTTGGGCAAGATAAAGATATTCGGAGTATCTTTGGGCGTCACATTTGTTTTGTTTGCCGGCATCCTAATGGGACATTTCGGCTTCACAGCCGATACACACATCCTACATTTCATCCGTGAATTCGGATTGATCTTGTTCGTATTCTGTATCGGTCTTCAGGTGGGGCCATCTTTCTTCTCTTCTTTCAAAAAAGGAGGAATGACATTGAACCTGTTGGCTGTAGGCATCGTAGTGTTAAATATTGCCGTTGCACTGGGGCTTTACTACCTCTGGAACGGCCGAGTAGAACTGCCGATGATGGTAGGTATCCTCTATGGAGCTGTCACAAACACTCCGGGACTTGGTGCCGCCAATGAAGCATTGAACCAGCTTAATTACACTGGTCCACAAATCGCACTGGGATATGCGTGTGCTTATCCGCTGGGGGTAGTAGGTATTATCGGTTCAATCATTGCTATCCGCTACATCTTCCGTGTCAATATGGCCAAAGAGGAAGAAAGTCTGAAAATCCAAAGTGGAGATGCACATCACAAACCTCACATGATGAGTCTGGAAGTACGCAATGAATCAATCAGCGGAAAAACGTTGATTGAAATCAAAGAGTTTTTAGGCCGCCAGTTCGTTTGTTCCCGTATTCGTCATGAAGGTCATGTAAGTATCCCCAACCATGAAACCATATTCAATATGGGGGATCAATTATTCATTGTCTGTTCAGAAGAAGATGCTCCTGCAATTACCGTATTTATCGGTAAAGAAGTGGAACTCGACTGGGAGAAACAAGACCTTCCCATGGTTTCCCGCCGTATTCTGGTGACTAAACCGGAAATCAACGGAAAGACTTTAGGATCTATGCATTTTCGTAGTATGTACGGAGTGAACGTAACCCGCATCAACCGTTCCGGTATGGACTTGTTTGCCGATCCAAATCTGGTACTTCAGGTAGGTGACCGTGTAATGGTGGTAGGTCAGCAAGATGCAGTTGAACGTGTGGCAGGTGTTTTGGGTAATCAGTTAAAACGTCTGGACACACCGAACATTGTGACTATTTTCGTTGGTATCTTCTTAGGAATTCTCCTGGGTAGCCTTCCTATAGCATTCCCCGGTATGCCGACTCCTCTGAAATTAGGTTTGGCAGGCGGACCGCTGGTAGTAGCTATTCTTATCGGACGTTTCGGTCATAAGCTCCATTTAGTGACTTATACAACCATGAGCGCTAACCTGATGCTTCGCGAAATCGGTATCGTGCTCTTCCTTGCTAGTGTCGGTATAGATGCCGGAGCCAACTTTGTGCAAACGGTAGTCGAAGGTGACGGATTACTATACGTAGGTTGTGGTTTCCTTATCACCGTTATCCCATTGCTTATAATCGGTGCTATCGCAAGATTATATTATAAGGTAAACTACTTTACCCTGATGGGATTGATAGCCGGTAGTAATACCGACCCGCCCGCATTGGCTTATGCCAATCAAACAACATCCGGAGATGCTCCGGCAGTAGGGTATTCTACAGTTTACCCATTATCCATGTTCCTCCGTATTCTGACGGGACAGATGATATTATTAACGATGATGTAAATCATGTTTTATTTATAAATAATAAAGCCGGTCATATCCTTCAATGGAATATACCGGCTTTATTTCTTTTTCTTATAGACTTCTTCTACGCCTATTATATAAGCTGTAGTTTCTTCACTACAAATTCTTCTATAAACCGAACTGTCTCTTCAACTCCCAAAGAAGAAGAATCGACACATAAGTGATAAGTAGCAGCTGCTCCCCACGTTTTATAACTATAATAATTATAATACTCCGAACGTCTCTTATCCGCTTTTTCTATCATTTCTTCTGCAGCTTCCGCATCAATATGATGCATGGCGCATAATCGCGCAATACGATCTTCCTTAGAGGCCGAAATAAAAACATTCGCACAACGGGGATGTTCACGCAGAATATAGTCCGCACAGCGTCCGACAAAGACACAAGATTTTTCTGCCGCCAGATGACGAATCACATCACTTTGCACTTTAAACAGGGCATCATTACTCAAACAGTTATTACATGGCATAGCTCCTTCACTGATAAAAGGAAAACGCATGCCGAACAATCCGCCAATAATACCTTGCGAAGCTTTCTCATCCGCTTTTTCAAAAAATTCTTTGCACAACCCGCTTTCTTCAGAAGCCAGATTAATCAATTCTTTATCGTAGAAGTCAATCCCCAAACGGGCTGCCAACTTCTCTCCTATTTCTTTTCCGCCGCTACCTAGTTGCCGACCGATGTTGATAACATAATTACCGCTCATAGTACATTTTGTTTTATGGTTCTATAGCAAACATACGACTTTTTTCTAAAAATCACATCATCAAACGAAAGTTATATTTGAAAGTAACGATGAAATACCCTTTTATTTCCTGCGTACGATACTCATAAAAGCCGTCGGAAGTTGCCATACGGTTATAACTTTTCCTCTTTCCTAAAATGTCTACCCAATAAGCAGACAGTTCTGCTTCTTTCTTTTTCAAGAATCTCCAGGTAGCACTCGCATTCCATAACATCTCATCATCTTCTCCTTTACGGATATTCGTACCATTACGGAAAGTATAAGCCCCATCCGTCCGTAATTGTATGCCCAAAGGAAGATCAACATATCCTTCCAAACGGAAATTATAATAACGGGTATATGTATTGTTATCATTCACAGAGTTGAGCGAATACTGATAATTCCAGGAAGTAGAGAAGTCAATACCTCCCCAGGCAGGCTGATAAGAAACATTCGCTTCACAATTCAAGCCAGTGTCACGCGTTGTACTTTTCACCGGCTCAAGACTTCTATCTTCATTAATCATGCTGACACGATTACTATGATTACCGTTCATATCCAACCGTAAAGAGAAATGTCCTAAACGTTTCCACCAGTTAGCACTTCCATACATATTCCAGTTACCGTTTATATTAACAGGATATGTCTCACGTCCGCCAGTCTGTGCATCATATATCATTACCTGTGTAACGCTATTCTGTTCCAACTGTCCTCCAAGATTCGCAGATATGCCTTTTTTAGAATGTTGAAAGCTTATACGCATACTATGAGCAAACATTTGCTTCAAATCCGGATTCCCTCGAGTAATATATAATGGATTACTATTATCTGTAAGTGGCATTAAGTCCGATAAAGAAGGTTGCCGGGTTCTACCGTCATAATTGAAAGTTATTCGTGCCTCTTTCTTTTTCCAGGCCAGCCATATCATAGGCTGAAAGTCGATAGTATGCACAGTGGTATCCGCATACAGTTTCCCCATTTTCCGTTCAATGGTTCGCCTTTGCGGAGTAATCCCTAATGATGCATTCACCATCCATGTGTCATCAGAGTAATTGAAGCCTACATTCAGATCATGTCCATTAGTACGACTATGACTTCGATTACTCAAACTATCTACATACCCCTTTTCATAGTCAGGAGGCAACTCACCAAAAACATCCGACTTCGCCAAAGAAGACAATTCATAAGTGTCGCGGTTATCGCGTTCATAATGAGTGTTCCAGTTATACGCTGCACGAATATACATTTTCTTACCGATAGGTTGGGTGAAGTTAATCCCTACCCGCCACGAATTATTTTTCTGGGGTGACTTCAAATACTGGTTACGATAAAGCAATGAATCGTTGCCTTGCTTATCTTTGAGACGGAAATAAGTAGTTTTTGAAAGCGAAAAACTTTCATTATCCCCCCAAGAATCCGAACTTTGAATGTTCAATCCTAAAGTTGTACCTTTTTCATTCAGCCGCCTCATAATCCCCATCATCCAATTATAACGGTTCGATTGCCCTTCCGAACGCGACCGGTTTTCACTACGATTTACTTTGATATCTTGGGTAATCGATTCAAAATCATCGAACAAGCTTTCATGATTGACGTTAGGAGGAGCGTCAAAAGAAGCATTCTGGCTATTACTTTCATTCCGGTTAGGAGAAAAGCTGAAACCACCGTTAAAATGTATGCGTGTACGTTTATCCACTTCCCAACTACCCATGATATTAGAATTGAACGACCGGCTTTTAGAGTTACCTTCATTAGTGGACGCAGAATATTGGTTACCAGCAGTTAAATATTGCTCCTGATACATGGAAGAAATATTTCCGTTCCGATTGAGATTATAGTTCATGTTTCCGGTCAAAGAAAACTTCTTTCCGAATTTATGAGTCATATTCATTCCCACCGAATTATTAATATTATCCTTGTAAGTGCTATTCTGATATCGGTTGGTGGAACGTCCTATGAAAGAAAGATTTTCTCCATCTTTGCTAAAATAATTCACCTGCCCTTCCAAATCCTTCTTTTGATTGTTTCCATATCCCACAGTGGCATTCGTCAGCCAGGTTTTATTCAATTCATCCTTAGTCTGCAAGTCAAGTACATATTTCTTTTCTCCTGAACTAATTCCGGTAAATTCTTCTTCTTTTGATTTTTTATCGTACACTTTCAACTTACTAATCAAATCTGCCGGCAAATTTTCGAGTGCCGTCTTTTTATCTCCGGAGAAAAAAGCTTCGCCATTCACATTGATTTCACTGATAGGTTGCCCATTATATGTCAGCGATTGATCTTTCTTATTATATACCAATCCCGGAACACGCTTCACTAAATCCTCCAAATAAGCTCCATCGGGAGTTTTATAAGCAGCAGCATTGATAACGGTAGTATCTCTTTCCATTACTACTTCTTGCAATTTCCCGGTCACTACCACTTCCCCAATCTGAATATCATCATCCTTCAATGTAAGTGTACCAACATTTACCAATGCCGAATCGCCCAATGCATGATATACGGATTGCATTCCCATAAAAGAGACTTTCAACAGATATTGTTTTTTCTTCTGCGACTGGTAACTAAGAGTAAAACGACCATTTTTATCGCTTGTTATTCCTTTTATGAAAGTAGAGTCATTCTTTTGCAAAACAATAACACTAGCCGAAGGTAAAGGCTGTCGTTTATTACTCCCAGACTCCAACGTCTGCACTCTGCCTTTGACAGTTCTTGTTTGTTGAGCATATAATACAGTATGTATGCAAAGTAACAGCAAAAGTAGTCCACATAGTCTACAAGTTTTCATGTCAATAGCAGTATAAGTCTATATTCTAATTTGAGTCAAAATTGTGGAGGTAAAATTAAGGAGTTTTCTTGAAAATATACTACTTTATTTATTTAATTAAAACTAATTACATTCCAATCACATAAGGTCACAGTATAATCCCCAAAAAGACTTTCCCATCAATCAAAAAACAGACTCTTTTTAAAAGGACATTTTTTGATTGAATGAGAAAGTCCTCATCAATAAAAATGATAGATTATAGAGTTAAATCTATCACTTAAAATTCTCCGTAAAGAAAACTCCTGCCGGAAAACTATTCTTATTTTTAATGTCAGCCTGTAAAGCTGGTGTTTTAGTAAAATCAAATATGGCAATATCATTTATTTTGTACTCTGAAAATCCCTTTAAAGTCGCAAAATAAACCTCTCCACTTACCGGATCAACACCTAAGCTATTGTAATATGTTCCGGCATCTTCTACATAATCTTTGATATTAGCAACTTTTTCCGTCTTATTTTGAGAGAAAATATGTCGATACAGATTAAAGCCTGCATTACTGAAATAAACAATATCATCTTTCGCAGAAAAAGCAGGAGCAACACCCCAACCGGCGCCAATACTAACATCTAAAGCATGAGACTCAACCGTATAATCAAGAGGATTAACTTTATTAATACTTGCCGGATTTGTACATGATACCCATAAGTTTTCATCATATGCCTTCGCGATACCAGACAAGGCACTTTCAAAAGGAATAGTATGTATAACTGTTCCATTCTGAATAACAAAAAGCTTCTTACTACCCATCACAAAAACTTTTTCTCCAACCACAGCCATACGATTTTTCAAGGCTCCGCCAGTACCCTCGACAAAAGTCAAAGCATCTGTAGAAGTATTTAGCATATAGACACCTTTATTATCACGAATATAAAGAGCCTCTTTTATTACCGCTAAATTAGTAGGCCAAGACAAAGTAGCATTATCATAAATTCTTTCTTTCTCTAAATTATCCGCATTAGCAATAGTCAGTAATCCCTCGCCACCATTCTTTGCTCCATTTTGAGAAAGTACATAAATTTTACTATCACTAATGAACAAATCCTGGCAGACATTACCGAGTAAAGTTTGATTTACCCGATAGTATGCACTATCCATCGCTGTTCCTTTTGAATCCACAAAGGTCAAAGTTCCGGTTTCATTACTCATATTTCCTTCATTCAAAATAAAAGTTCCTTTTCCAAACCGACCTTCTACCTTGGCAGTTATATTCGTTTGAAGAGTTTCTCCATTGCCATCCGACACAGTCAACCCTATAACATACTCTCCAGTCTTAGGTTGTGAAAACTTATATGTTGAAGCGGTTGAGACTTCTTTCCCATCTACTGTCCATAAATACTCCATCGTTCCGGACAGATTTTCAGCCCGGGCATCCAGATACAAGGTATCTAATTGCACTATCACATTACTTCCCGACTTATTTCCGATTAATACAGACGAATTCAAATTATCTTCATCATCACACGCTGTAAAAACAAATCCCAAGGCAACAGTTGCCAATACTAAAAACTTTCTCATTCTTACTTTTATTTTCAATTATTTCTTAGCTTATTTGCGAGCATCAATATCAACTCCTAAAACATGTAAATCCTCAACCCCTGATATTTCAGTAGAACATTCACCCAGCCAACCGTTTTCCTGATTGACACCAGTATATATCTTTATGAAATCGACTCCTGGCAGGTGTACTTTTTGACCTTTCGAATTTACTGCCCAATCTATATCAATAGCAGATTCATCCTTACTATTCAATTCATTATCAGCATAACCATATCGGAATTTATACAAAACAAAATAACTTCCTTGTCCACTCTCATCAACAGCATTTTGAGGCAAACAAGTTCCCTTAAATGTTACTTTATCTTCCTTTATCCATTCCGGGTAATAGCATTGATTATGAAATGTATTCTTCACTTTATATCCAGATTTTCCCTGGTTATCTTCCCAGCGAATATACATTTCTCTTTCTTCCGCAGTTGTCGGTTCTTTTTCCGGCCGATAGTAAGTAATTTCATAATTTCGATAAGTCTTCACATCATTCCCGGCAGCAACAGCCTTATCATACCATAATTCTAATGTAGCATCTTCATGAGCACTACCAGCAATTTCATACCATTCATCATCATCCGGTCTCCCATTCTGATTTTTATCATAAGCCACCATGATAACTCCCGGTTCACAACTTCCTCCTTCTGGCGCGCCAGAGTCTGGATTAGCCGCAGAATAAAAAGCATTGCCAAGTACCCGAAAATCACGTTTCCCAGTAACATTGGTTATCGTATGGTCAAAACCGACTACAACATATCCTCCGAATCCCCCTAACGAAATCATCCCTTTTTTATTATTGCCAATGGCTGCCAATACTTTTTCATTCATAGCCTCCTGTGTATCACCTTCTTTATATACCGGCAATGTATTAGTAAATTGTCCGACAGCCGGAACAAAATCAAAAACTTTAGTAACATAAGCTGTCGCTCCTTCAGGAGCAGGTTCTATGTTTTCAAAAGTTACAGTAACCGTAAAGGGATAATCAAAACGACTCTCTCCCTGTGACACACGTAATGTCAATTCGTATTCTCCCACCTCTTCAAACATATACTCCAAGCTTTTCGTCTGAGCAATTTCAGTACCATCCAACAACCACACATAAGAGATTCCTTCGTCTGATTCACTTTCAACCTGCACTTTTAGTAGTTGATCTATCACAACCGCAAAACCACCCTCCGGTTGTGATACACGAATATCCTCCTTCTTTAGTTGATAAGCCGCCGGAGTATCTTCTTCATCACTACACCCTGTAAATGCAGTTCCCCAAAATAAAGAAACTGCAATGACTAATGTTAGTCTTAAAATCTTTTTGTCCATTTTTATTAAATATCAGTTAGTTATTGAAATGTTTTTGTTGTAAAAGCAAAATGAGCCGGTATATCGCCTGCCCTGACTTTCCATCTTTTCTTTCCTTCAGGACTAAAACAATAGAGATAACCAGGCACAACATAACTTTTTGCATCTGTTACAAATATTTCTTTCGTCTCCGGGTTCACAGTCACCCCATACGGAATTGCTATTTCCGCCTCTGTTCCATCGGTTATAAAATTGCGAGAGACCATTTTATTTTGTTTCACGTCATAGAGAGCATAAGTAATTGTATTACTTTCTGTAACGTAACTCCATTCTACACTAGTCATGTAAATAGAGTCCCCACTTAAACACATTTCACTCGCGGCAATACCCAAGCTTCCTGTCACACAATCCGTTTGAGTATCTATAACAAAGACATTTGATCCGGTTCCATAATAATCCCCTCGCGAGCTAACATATATACGTCCATAACGATCCAACTTCATATGGTGAAGATTAATAGCTACATCAATTGTTTTAATAACCTGAAAAGTCTTCAAATCAATAACCGATACAGTCCGGTCATAATCAGGGAAACGATATCCGCCAGAATTGGCAACATAAAGTTTTCCATCCTTTATCACCATCTCTTCCGGTTGATAACCGACTACCACTTCACGGGTGATAGCTAAATTTGTCGTATCCACTTCAACCACTTTTCCCGGACGCGCATTGGGATCTATCCCAACAGGCCCCGCGTACGAACTGACATACGCCTTTCCATTACTAAAAGTGATATAACGGCAATTAACCACATCTATTTGCCCCAAATGTTGTGCAGTTTCCACATCCATCACCTCTATAAAATTGGAACAATTGATTACAGCATACAACTTGTCTCCATAAATCTGCAAATCATTTCCAACATCTCCCAGCTCCTTCACTACAGATGGATTCCGTTCAGCATAAATATTACGATGATACTTACCGGTAGTACTGTCATAAAAATCAAGTGTACACTTATTACTACCCATATTTCCTTCATTGAGAAGATACATTCCTTTAATATGAACACCCCCTAAAGGATCCTTACCGACTTCTATCTCATCAGACGGTAAAACCGGAAGCTCCCCCCGACAAGCCAGCAAACAGCAACTTGCTAATATTCCAAACAAGATGCGTGAAAAAATATTATTCACAATCATATAGTTAAGTTTAAAATGAATTTAAAGTTAGTTCCTGGCATCGGATAAGCCCTCACCACTTCATATTGTTGATTTAAAATATTATTGACTTCCAAAGCCAACTTGAAATCCTTCTTTTTCCAATTGAATTTCTTTGCCAGAGACACGTCACTTGTATACCAGGGAAGATAATAATTATGCGGAGTATTGGCCGAAATACCATAGCGCTCACCTATATATATAAAACTATAGTTTAGTTCCCATGATTTATATTCAGCATTTAGTATAGCCGAGCCACTATGCCAAGGTATATACGATATTTGTCCTCCATATGTATCCTCATCCAACTTATCAGTAAAATCCTGTGCTTTCTGATAAGTATATGATAAGCGGCTGTCAAAGGTCCAATTATCACCTAATTTCCAGCCTCCTTGTAAAACAACATCCACTCCTTTTATTTCAACAAGCCCCAAATTAATCATTGTCCAACGAAAGAAATTATTGGTAGGAGTAGCTATTATTTTATTTTCCACTTCATTATAATATGCATCCAACTGAACATTCAAGGCTTGCAACCATGTTCCGGTAAATAACTTCTGATAAGTGAATCCAATATTATACTGATTTGTATATTCTGGTTTTAATTTGATATTTCCTATGAATGTATAATACAAATCATTTAAAGTCGGCATACGAAATATCCGCTTATAAAAGGCACGCAAATTAAAATCAATATTCTTGAAAGGTTTATAGGAAGCGATGGCAGTAGGAGTAAATTCCATTTTATTCCCAGCTGAAGTAGTATCCGAAGCAACGTTCTCATGCACGAAAGTTCCCAAGACACTAGCCTGAAACTTAAAACGATCAAAATGCAAAGAGGTAGCCGCTGCCACCAACGTCGTATTTCGCCGTGGATAAGGGAAATCAGTCAGATTGGCATTCAACTTATTCCACTGGTAGTCCACTGAAAGATTTATATCCCAAAAAGGAAGAACAGTGACTCTATTAGCCATTGACAAGTAAACCTCCTGTTGACGATATGTATTATTTACATACATAGTAGCCTCCTCTTTTCTGGGATCTGCCAAATAGTGTAAATAATCATATGCATATTTGGTATTCAACAACAGACTATATGCTTCACCAAAATCTTTCTTAAAAGAAGACTGAAGAAAGAAATTGGTATCCCATTGGCGATCTTCATGTGAAAAACGATTCCGCACAACAGCACCGGGATACCCACGTTCTGAATTATAAAAATAAGCTTTTGTGCGCCAGTAACCGCCTTTTATTTTACCATATAAACCACCTTCCGTGCGTAAAGCATTCACATCGCCATTACGGCGGACTGCCGTAGTATCGTATCCCCCAGCTACTGCATAAGTAAATTTATACTTTCCGGTGGTATACATATATTCAGTACTAAGTGACGCACTTACATTCTCACTTAGTTTCTGTTCCCAAAGTAGAGATGGATTGACAACGCCAAAGGAACCTGTTTTAAAAGCAGCTTTTACATGATAAGCCTTATTCGCCTGAAAAACAGGCGTTCTCGACTGAAGATAAATAGAACCGGCAGAACCGAAATCTTTCGCCGGCTGGAAAATAGCACTTTTCTGCCCATTATATAAAGTAACGGCCTCCATATTATCCAAAGAAAAGCGTCCCAAATCAATCACTCCATTCTGTGCATTCCCCAATTCAATGCCATCATAGAACACTCCGACATGATTCGTCCCCATACTTCGGATATTTACGGTCTTCAATCCTCCTATTCCACCGTAATCCTTTATTTGCACTCCCGAAAAATAGCGTATGGCATCTGCAACCGAATGTACGGCTAATTTTTCTAACTTATCACCAGATAAAGACTGTACCGGAATCACTTCCTTATTAATTTTAGCAGTAATTACTACTTCATGAAGATGGTGTAAGCTATCCAGTTTACTTTGTGCTGATAGTAATAAAAACATGCTCGAAAAGCATCCTATCCAAAATACTCTAAAATGAATCTGCCTGAACATAATCCTCCTGTTTATTAATTTAAATAATAAACTTTCATAAGGTTACAGCAAGGATGCAATTTTCTACATACTCAAACCAATATACGTACTTCTCCCCCGTATAATGGTACATTCAAAAAGGCATATTTCTCCTTTCTGAAACTTCACATCAGCAATTAAAGATGTATTTTGAATTAAAAACTGCACTCTTCAAACTCTAATCCCGGAAAGTTTCAAGAATTCAATTTTGGCAGGTCTTCTGACTTACTCCATTTTCCTAACGCCCTTCCCATCTCTCCAAAGCGAGACAGTGGATTTGAGTATTGTAGGAAAACTTCTGGCGGAGCTTACAGCAGCGGGTCTGTTCAGGATTTACACCTGATTCCCTTTTCACCATTCTTCCGTAGCATCGGACGAATGACACCAAAATTTCTGCGGCAAAGATACATCAAATAGAAACAAATCAGAAGAAAATTCTAATGAAAATAAAAACAAACTAATAATTAGTCCTATCTTTGCCACTCGAGAGCATCCACTAATCTTTTTTCTAATTAAAATCTGTATAAAAGTGAAATCTCCAATCTTAACCATCGCGCTACTATGCCTCTTCTTTTTGGCAAGCTGTATATCACGTAATAAAACATCTCTGGAGAGATTCAATCAGGATATATATACTCCCGAATACGCTTCCGGATTTAAAATCCTGGGGGCAGACAATGCGGCCAGTACCCTCATTCAAGTTTCCAATCCATGGCAAGGAGCACAGGACGTGAAAATGTCCTATTTCATTTCGCGCAACGGAGAGCAAGCTCCTGCAGGTTTTAATGGTCCTGTCATTCCTGCCGGAGCCAGAAATATCGTATGTATGTCTTCTTCCTACATCGCCATGCTCGATGCATTGGGAGAACTCAAACGTATTGTCGGAGTATCCGGCATCAATTACGTGTCTAATCCCTACATTCTCGCCCACAAAGATTCAATCAAAGATATGGGAGCGGAAATGAATTATGAGTTGTTGCTGGGATTAAAGCCGGACGTCGTACTATTATATGGCATTGGTGATGCTCAAACAGCTGTTACAGATAAACTGAAAGAATTAGCCATACCTTATATATATATGGGAGAATATCTGGAAGAATCTCCACTAGGAAAAGCCGAGTGGATGGTTGTTCTTTCCGAATTGATTGATAACCGGGAGAAAGGGATTGAGGTGTTCCGGGAAATCCCGAAACGCTACTATGCTTTAAAAGCTCTCACCGACTCCATCAGCCAACACCCTACCGTCATGTTCAACACTCCGTGGAACGACAGTTGGGTAATGCCTTCCACTCAAAGCTACATGGCACAATTAATCGCAGACGCTGGAGCAGACTACATTTACAAAGAGAACAATTCCAACAGTTCAACTCCTATCGGCTTGGAAACAGCCTACGGACTGATACAAAAGGCAGATTATTGGATCAATGTAGGTTCGGTCACCACATTAGATGAATTAAAAGCTGTCAATCCTAAATTTGCAGATGCTAAAGCCGTCCGGGAAAAGACAGTCTACAACAATAACCTGCGACTGACATCGACAGGAGGCAATGATTATTGGGAATCAGCAGTTGTTCGTCCTGATGTGGTGTTGCGTGATCTGATTCATATTTTCCATCCGGAACTCGTTTCCGATTCACCTTATTATTACAGACACCTGGAATGAAACAATCCCGCAGACGTACCGCTCTATTATTCACCGCATTAGGAATAGTTGCCATTCTGTTACTATTAGTAGATATGGCAACAGGAGATACTTTCATCCCTATATCAAAGATAGGAGCAGTACTCACCGGAGGTGAATGTGACGAAACCACCCGCAATATAATTCTCTCCATCCGCTTTATCCGCGTCATAGTGGCTGCATTGATAGGTATAGCGCTTTCAGTTAGCGGTCTGCAAATGCAGACAATTTTCCAGAATCCGCTGGCAGATCCTTACCTGTTGGGAGTAAGCTCCGGGGCGGGTCTTGGAGTGGCATTGTTTATACTAGGCGCCCCGCTTCTCGGTTGGACAGATTTTCCCTTTCTGCAATCAGTCGGTATTGTAGGTTCGGGGTGGATAGGGACTTCCGCCATACTGCTAGGAGTAGCCATCATCAGTCGAAAAGTAAAGAATATATTAGGTGTACTGATTATGGGAGTCATGATAGGTTATGTGGCGGGAGCTATCATCCAGATATTACAATACCTAAGTTCTGCAGAACAACTGAAAATGTTCACACTCTGGTCTTTGGGCTCACTTAGCCACATCACGACAGGGCAATTAACGATTATGCTACCAGTAATATGCATAGGATTACTACTATCCATCGCCTGCATCAAATCACTGAATCTGTTGTTGCTTGGTGAAAATTACGCACGCACCATGGGAATGAATATCAAGCGCTCAAGAACGCTTATTTTTATATCTACAGCGTTACTGACAGGAACGGTCACAGCCTTTTGCGGTCCGGTAGGATTCATCGGGCTGGCTATCCCACATATCACACGGATTCTGTTTGACAACGCCAATCACCGGATATTGATGCCAGGTACAATGCTGACAGGGTTGATCGGGATGCTGATTTGTGACATCATAGCCAAGAAGTTTCTGTTGCCGGTGAATTGCATCACTGCGCTATTGGGTGTTCCGGTTATTTTATGGGTAATAGGTAAAAACTTGCGTATATTCAAATGATTCAACTAAAAGATCTGACATTAGGATACGAACAACGTATATTGCTGGAGAAAGTTTCCACCCATATCACGGGTGGGCAACTTGTCGCACTGCTCGGACGGAATGGTACAGGAAAAAGCACGCTTCTCCGTGCCATCATGGGGTTGGAAACACCTAAAAACGGAGAAATCATCCTGCATGGGAAAAACATCGCTTCACTGAAACCGGAGAAATTAGCCCGAAAGATTAGTTTTGTAACTACCGACAAAGTACGCATCGCCAACCTGCGTTGTAAAGATGTAGTCGCATTGGGACGTGCTCCTTATACCAACTGGATCGGACAGTTACAGGCGGAAGATGAGAAAAGAGTGGTTACTGCCATGCACCTGGTAGGAATGTCCGATTATGCAGAAAAGACAATGGATAAGATGTCCGACGGAGAATGCCAACGAATCATGATAGCACGCGCACTTGCACAAGACACACCTATCATTCTTCTTGATGAGCCTACTGCTTTTCTGGATTTACCTAATCGCTACGAACTCTGTCTGCTACTGAAAAAACTCGCGCAAACGGAAGGAAAATGTATCCTGTTTTCCACACACGACCTGGACATTGCCCTGTCTCTCTGCGACACGATCATGCTGATTGACAACCCACAATTGTATAGTCTCCCCACAAATGAGATGATAACGAGCGGACATATAGAAAGACTATTCCGGAACGAGTCTGTGACATTTGATGCACAAGCTATGAAGATAATCATCAAATAAAAACAAAAGTTTACTTCAGACGGAGAAAGCAACTTCTCCGTCTAAGAACCTCCATGTCATTGAGCAGGATTCGGGCAAAGATAGCTTCCTCCTCTCAATAAAACTATGCTTTGGCTGTTTTCACTCCAAAAGCACAATAAGTCAAATAAAACACACAAGCTAAAGTGACAAAAACGCCTCCGATAACACCTACTGTTCCAATCGCAAACCCAATAACTGGAGTAACTACTCCGCCACCGGCAACAGCAGTAATCATCAACCCTGAAATTTGATTTGCTTTTTCCGGTCTTGCCTGCAAAGCCATCGAATAAATGATAGAAAATACGGATGACGCAAAGAAACCGACAGCACCGATACAAATCAGATTTACCATATCGTTTTTCACAAAAGCCAGAATAAGCAAAGAGAAAATACAGGCAACAATATTCACACGGAAATATTTTATTTCAGCGATACGGGCCAACAAGAAAGCACCCAATAAAGCACCTACCGTACGACTTAAAAAATAAACTTGTGGAGCAAACTTCACTTGTTCTGTCGTCCAGTCAAAACGTTCTGCCATCAGCTTAGAGCTGATAAAGTTAGTGGCAACATCTACCCCCACAATAAAGAAGATACCCAAAAATAACAACAGAATCGTTTTATCCTTCAACAAAGAAAAAGTATCACTGATAGAAAGTTGTTGGGTTGCAGCACTGGAATCTTCTCGCTTAACAGGGGTAGCCATCAGCCAAACAGCGGATAATAATGTAATAAAACCTAATATCGGGAAGCAATAATACCATTTGTCGTCTCCAAAGTGAGCTACAGCCAACAATACAATCTCCGGCCCAACAAGAGAAGACACAGCTTTGATTACTTGCCCTGCCGTCAAGCTACTAGTCAATAAACGTTGACTGGTTACCACATTACTTAACAACGGATTCAGTGAAACTTGCAGAATAGCGTTACCAATTCCCAAAAGAGCATAAGCTATCATACAAGTCGCGCTATTATAAACGATCAATGGTAATAACATACCCACTACCGTTATTCCCATACTAAGCAGAACTGTATTTTTACGTCCCCATTTGTTCATCTGATTTCCAATAGGAATACTCAAAAACAGGAACCAGATAAATACTAATGAAGGAACAAATCCCGTCATCACAGGAGACCAGTTGAAAGTACGTTGAACATAATCGGACGAAATGCCGACTATATCACAGAAGCCCATTACAAAGAACCCGAAAAGAACGGGAAGGGCGGCATAAATAGAGTTTTGTGTTTTCATATTTAACTCACTATATTATAAAATGTAGAGTCCCCGACACCATGTCAAGCAACATCGGCACCGAGGAAAATAAGCTGTTTATTCAGAACAATGAGGCGGATTTTCCACTCCCCATTTTTCATTCGGTTGATTACCCATTGTGAGTTTCAATGTTCCACCTTTATAGAGTTCATCCCGGTACATCCAACATTGTTCCAGCGGTTTACCGTTCAACGTAGCAGACTGTACATAATAGGCATCCGGTATATTACCAGTCGTTTCAATCACAAACGTTTTTCCCGTCGCATTCATCGGGCTAAGTTTGATTTCAATCTTATCAAACAACGGACTGCCAATCTGGAAAGTCGGCCGTTCACAAGAACCGCCCTGTACATCGAACAATCCCATTGCCGCCATCACATACCAAGCTCCCAACTGTCCCTGATCTTCATCCTGACCGTAGCCATAACCATGCTCTCCGTTTGTTCCGTAAAACTCATCACAAATCAAACGCGTCCATTTCTGTGTCAAGTAAGGTTTACCGGAAAAATTGAATAACCAGGAAATATGAAGACTAGGCTGATTTCCATGATTATAAGGGCTCTGTAAACCCGAGAAGGCATTTACAACCTTTCCACCGCCAAAGATCGACTTACGAGCTTCCGTAAAGATAGAATCCAACCGGTTGTTAAATTCATCCTTTCCAACCTTTTCAATCAAACGAGCCGGATTTTGTGGAACAAAGAAAGTATATTGCATCGCGTTTCCTTCCTGAAATCCTCTCCATGATTCCAATGGATTAAAGTTATCAATGAACTCACCACTAGGCACTCTCGGACGAATCATCTTCAACGAATCATCGAATAACTTCTCCCAACCGGCAGAAAGTTCCATCAAACGTTTATAATCCTCCGTACGTCCCAAGGCTTTTGCCCATTGAGCCACCGCATAAGCACTAAAACTATATTCCAATGTATGAGATACGGAGAAACTGGAACCTTCCGGATGGGTGCCGAAATGAACACTATTCTCATAAGGCACATAACCTTTTTCAACAAACTGTTTTACGTCCATTTTGCCCGCACCTTCAATACGTCCTTCCCAGCCCAGTTCATTCTTCAATGCTGCCTGATAAGCTGTTTCCACATCAAAATTGCGAATTCCACTGTTATAAGCACCTGCCAGAGTGATACTCACCATGTTGGTTCCTACCCCGGAAACATACTTACTGGTTGCAATACCATCACCCAGCCAACCAGCATCTTTATACACCAGCAACTGACTGTTTACAAAGTCATTATAATATTCCGGATATGCCAATGCCCAAAGAGAAGTAAGATTCCAGTAAGCTCCCCAAACCGCATCCGTATTATAATGATTATGTTCCGGTTTGCCATCTTTATTTAAAGGTATCTGACCGATAGTACCGTCATTTTTAGGATAAGCCCCGTTCACATCACTCGCGAGTCCTCTACCTAATAATGCATGATACAACCCAGTGTAAAATTTGATTTTGCTATCTTCCGTACCACCGGAAACCAATATGCGGCTCAAAGACTCATTCCATTTATCTGTGGTCGCTTTCATAGCCTCATCAAAAGTAAGGTCTTTCGCTTCTGATTCCAAATTCACTTTGGCATTTTCGATGGAAGTATACGACAGACCTATTTTTACATTGACTACTTCATCTTTCTTTGTTTTATAATTCAGACACATGATAGCCCCGGGCCCTTTTATTTCGTTACGAGCCGTTAAAGCACTATCCTGATAGAATACCTCGACAGATTCCGGCGCACGATCCAATTTAGCATAAAAATACATGGCAACGGAAGCGCCTGCCTGATATTTCTTCACGTATTCCGGTTCCGTAATCACGTAACCTTCAATTGTATTTTCATCTATCTGTTTGATATACGCATCACGCACTGCTCCACTTTCTCCCTGACGATTACCTATATTAAACAAAATATGGGCATTCTCCGACTCGGGAAATGTATACCGCTGAAATCCGACACGAGCCGTAGCGGTAAGTTCTGCCTTTACCTGATAATCCTTTAATAATACAGAGTAATATCCCGGACGAGCCGTTTCATCTTTCTTATCAAAACAGGAACGGAAACCTTTATCGGGATCTTCCAGTTTTCCGGGGTTTGTTTTTACTTCTCCCGTTACAGGCATTAATGCAATGCCACCTATCTGAAACTCATGCAGACAAGGAAAGCCATCAATAGAAGTATGACCGTCTTCATAACCTACGGCCTCCCAACCTTGATTGTTTCCATACGTACCGTTTGTAGATGCACCTAACTTAGCCAAGCCGAAAGGCTCCGCAGCCGGAGTATAGAAAAACCAACGACTATGTACAGTTCCGATATTAGGATTTACATATTCTACCAAATTGGGACGATCAGGTGTTTTGCACCCAACAACACCTGCCAAAATCAACAAGCTGCCTATCCATTTTAATTTCATCATTTATTTATTTTTTCTGTTTGTAACTTCTCCTTTAATCATCGCCACACGTGCATAATACTCCGGTACACACGAAGCATCCAATAACCATTTCGGCTTACGTTTTTCATCAGTCCGCCCTGTCCAGTCATGATACATCAGTCCCGCCTGGTCACGTGCATGCTCCCAAGCATAATCCAGTCCTTTTATCATCGTATCCACATATTTTGAATCCCCCGTAACATTGTACAGATCGTGATAACCTCTAAACAAAACCAAATTAAACCAAGGCAAATCTGCAATATAAGGAATACCGTCTTCCGTATACTTAAAAAACACTTTGTAACTTCCTTCTGCCAGAAATTTAGCATTATCCAGATACGCCTGCTCACCCGTATAATTATATAAAGCTACAGCTGCTTGTAATAAAGTACCTGTATTGTAAGTATACAAATCCGGGCATACTGCCGAAGTCGTTGTTAACCATGAATTCCAAACGACTCCTCTTTCCGGATCTTTCAGATATTTATCAATCCAATGATAGAACTTCTTTCCCACCTCCAGATAATACTCATCTTTAGTTGCTTCATAAAGTTTTAAAGCCAACACCATCGCTTTTCCGTTAGAACAGGCAGGTTTCTGATCTTTCACTCCTTCCAGCCAGGAAACAGCTCCTTCAAAGTTCTCATCCCAGCCACTTAAAATAAAGGTCAATACCTGTTTCGCTTTCTCCAGATAATGAGAATTTTTAGTTACCAGATAAGAATCAATATAATCAATCCCCACCAAACCATTGTCATCATAATAGCGGTCTACCTTTCCAAACTGAACAGGGTAAGCCTGATAACCAAAAGGAACACGCGTTGTATCATAGTAACGCTCCATTGCCATCACCATCGAATCGACATAAACCGTATATTTCTCCGGTTCGATAGCAGCCATCAACACTGCCGAAGAAAAGACACCACTCATAGGCCACAGATAAGAAACTTCCTGCGCTTGCCGGGTGGAATCATTAAAATAAGTCAGATCAGGACGATGACTGCTTGGGTAATATTCAGAGAAGAGGCCGTATTTGGGAACCCGGTAGAGTTCCCAAACACGCTGAAACATTTCTTCTGCCTTATCTTTATTCGGAGTCGTTTTTGATTCTCCGGCACAAGAAAGAAGCACGAATACCGTCGATACAAATAAAACTATATTTCTAATTTTACTATTCATATCCTATTCCTCTGTCACTGTTTCTCCTTTGTACAAAGCAATCATTCCCAAAGATTCAAGCGCAGCATCCTGCATCAACAACTGTTCAGCACGTTTTGGAGTTGCTCCTGTCCAGTCTTCATAGAACAGTCCGTTTGATAAACGGGCATTTTCGTATGCATAATCCAGGAAGTTGATGAATGTTTTGATATAATTGCCTGCATTTTTGTAATAAGGTTCAATATCAATAAATGCACGAACTAATTTGGTTGTAAACCAAGGGTCATGATCAGGATAAGCCAACGCCAACCCATTAAGCGGACGTACAAAATAATTATACGCACCTTCGGAAGAAGCAATGGCACTGTCCAGATAAGTCTGCTCACCTGTTATTTTGTATAGACGGACTCCGTTAGAAATCATTACACCTGTATTGTAAGTCCATTTTGTTTTATTAATGGATCCGTCTGCTTGTTTATCATTCCAGTAACAGCCATCCTCCGGATCACGCAAGTTAGTCAACGTCCAAGCATATAAACGTTTTGCCAGAGCCAACACATCCGCTTTTTCCTCTTGAGGACATACAGAATAATATTCAAGCAAGAATAGCGTTGCATATCCATTAGCGCATGTCGGTTTATTCGAATCACCAACTCCCTGCTGTCCTTTCTGGTCCTCATTCCACCAAAGACCTCCTCCAAACATATCATCTTCACCAGCTTGCAGGAACTCAACGATTCTTTTAGCTTTCGTTAAATAATCTTGATTATTTAGCAAATTAAAAGCCTCTACCAGTTCAATCCCCACAATAGAATTATCATCATAAAAACGTGTTCCACTACCGGTAGTACCATTGGTTTGAGAACCATAACCACCCACAGTTCCACTAGGAGTACGATAATAAACTTCAAACTGGTCTACCATATCTGCATAATTCACATCATAACCTAAGGCATGCAAAGCTGCTGCTCCGGAAACCAGTCCGTCATACGGCCACAAGAAAGAAGCGGAATTATCCCCGTCTTTCTTAGGATAATTTTCATTATACAGTCCTTCTGTTGCCCCACTATTGATCCGGTAGCACTGATTAATCAAGTCAAACTGCTCTTTGGCACGTTTATGATAAACGACCTCCTCTCCGGGTTCTGACGGAGCAATCGGTGTAGGCGGGATATATTTCTCTACGTCATCTCCGGCACAGGAGAATAATAGTGCCGGAAGAATAGCTAAAATAGTCTTTATCTTTTTCATAACTTAGTTTTATTAATTAATCGGAGTCACATTAGTAAATGTATGTATCATCAATCCATCCGAATTCGTATCGATAGTGATAGTCGCATGCGTATAATCCAGACTACCTTTCATTTTCCAAAGATGATCCCACTGACTCCATTGGAATTCATACAAAGCATAGAAAGAAGCAGGTTCTCCACCTACCGGACGTTCGGCACTCACGCCATCACCTCTACCCCAACACATATCACCACCATTTACTTTTGCTAAAAAGTAGTAACGTTCTTCTATCCAACTTAACCAATCAGGAGCACCGGTTTCCGGTTTGGACGGATCAAGGAATCGGATATCACCCTCTCCCACAAATTTACCATCACCCGCATACTCTAATACAGCTATATCTCCAAATGTTGCTCCCCAAATACAACGAACAGAAGAACCGATTTTTTCCGTGGTCATTGCCATTGTATTAAAGTTCACAGTCAGACGGGTTACTTCTTCGGAAGCAGCGACTGCCGTTTCGCCCTCCCCTTCTCTTAACTTCGAGCTATCATCAATATAATAGCTGAATGTTTCACCTGTAGTAGCAGACTTAAATGATATATTTCCTGCAGATAACTTCGTATAAATCTGGAAAACGCCCTCTTCTACACAACGGAACGGAATTCCCCCCTGTCCACTGTTCTCCGTAGCCGAACCATATAAATACAATTCAGCCGGAATATTATCAATTCCCTCTCCACGAGTTACTGTGATGGTAGCCACCTTGTCGGTTCTCTTCACCACTCCACCTTTCGAAGCATTTACCGTCCATTTTATATCTCCGGTTTCCAAAGGATAAATGCCTGCATTTCTGGCAATCGTATTAATAGCTGCATGAGTGATTGACAAACTGGTCGCAGCTCCCAAATCACTTTTCACCGTAGCCAGCGGCTTTGAAAAATCACCGTCTGCCTTATCAAACAGCACCTCGTACAATACAATTCCGCCATCTGCCGCACCACCTCCTGACCACGACAACACAACAGGCGTTGGAGATGACACATTCAACTGGATAGAAGCAGGGGAACTTAATTCTGTAGGGACTGCAAAATCCGTGTTCAATTCATAATCTTCCTGACATGAAACCATTGCCAGAAGTACTGAACATATCCATAATATCTTTTTCATAATCATTCCTTTTTGAGTCGTTTTAACCAATTACCAATTCGGATTCTGCTCCAAATTACCATTCAAGTCACGTTCAGCCTGTGGTATAGGCCACAAATAATGTTTATTTGCATTAAAGGTTCTGTTTTCAACCCGAACGTATCCATCATCCGTACCTACCACATCATTTGTCTTTAATCCGTGACACCATCCATTCAATACATTGTCCGCAATTCTCCAACGGATAATATCTTTATGGCGATGTCCTTCCAATGCCAATTCCGAACGACGTTCGTTTCGTACAATCTCAATCAGTTTATCTTTAGAAGCTCCTTCCGGGAATTCCAGTGCTGAAGCAAGTGTAAATCCGGCCCTATCACGAATTGGTTTAATAGTTGCATCCCAAGCCGTCTTATCCAGTTCTCCTAATTCTGCCAATGCTTCCGCATTCATCAATAAAATATCAGCATAACGAATCAGAATCGGATTCAAACCAGAATAAAGAGTAGCACGATAAGTGTTATCCCAATATTTCTTAATATAGTAACCGGTAGCCGAACAGTCTGAACCTACCCCATAACCATCTTTGCCTTCACCTTTCTCACAGTTGATAACAACTTCTGTTCCGTCGGCCAACGTATATGAGTTTCCAGTGTACATCACCGTTGCCTTCAAACGTGGGTCACGATTAGCATACGGATGACTTTCATCAAACGATGTTCCTGTTTCCTTAATTGTTTTTCCATCCAGCATAATATAACTGTCTACCAACTCCTGCAAAGGAGAAAGCTGGGAATAT
This sequence comes from Bacteroides sp. 1_1_30, assembly GCF_020982715.1. Classification (NCBI taxonomy): domain Bacteria; kingdom Pseudomonadati; phylum Bacteroidota; class Bacteroidia; order Bacteroidales; family Bacteroidaceae; genus Bacteroides; species Bacteroides sp. 1_1_30. The sequence continues at coordinate 9,904 of NZ_JAJKHN010000007.1, read as the reverse complement.
CCACCCAAAGTGGGCGGCAGGAAAACATACATCATCTGATGTTCACGACTGGTCGGACGATACTGTGCATCCAAAATTACTTCAGAGTTGTATTCATTAGCGATCTCAAACAATCCTGCATAACTTCCAAAGAGTTTAAAGCCTCCCTCTGTCATAATGGTAGAAGTGATATTTTTCACTTGCGTCCAATTACCTTCAAACAAATAGATTTTAGCTTTAATCGCCATTGCCGCCCAACGGGTAATCCGACCTTTATTATCCGCATCATAAGAAGTCGGCAAATAGTTACCATTAATCACTTCATCCAGATCGGCCAAAACATTTGCTATTACAGTGGCTTTGGCCGTACGTGCAATAGACATACTTTCTTTAATAGAAAGCACTTTGGTAGTATAAGGAACATCTCCGAATTTCGTATACAACTCATAATAATTATAAGCACGAAGCACTTTTGCCTCGCCAATATAACGTTTCTTCAATTCAGGATCCAAATCCGGTACGCGATCAATATTCTCCAATAGTTCATTACACATACGAATCCCCGTATAACGTCCGTCCCAAACCTTTTTCACGTAAGGGTCTGCTGTAGAATATGAACCATTACCGATATTCTGTGTAGCATCGTTCGGTTGCTTGGTATAAGCATTGTCCGTCATTGCTTCACAATAAAGCTGTTCGTCCATATTTCCCAAATAGGTATAGCAAGTATTCAACGCCTTGACAGCTGCTTCAGGATCCTCTTCCCAATAAGTCAAGTCCGTTTCTCTGTCATACGGTGCCGTATCCAAGTCAACACAAGAGGCACCGCCCACTACCAAGACAGCAGATAAAATCAAATTCTTTATAGTTGTTTTCATCACGGTACAGTTTAAAATTTAACATTAAGTCCAAATGAATATACTCTTGCCACAGGATAAGAACGACCACTGCCGTCTCCGGTATATTCCGGGTCCCATCCGCCTTTCATCTTTGTGAAAGTCAACGGATTCTGCACACTGGCAAAGATTCTTAAATTCTTGACATAGAGTTTTTTCATCCATTGTTGCGAGAAAGTATATCCAATCTGCGCATTTTTCAAACGCAAGTATTTAGCATCCTGAATCCAGAAATCTGATTTCGCTGCATTATTAGCAGATTCCGCACCCATTGTCAGACGGGGATAAGTAGCATCCGGATTATTCGGAGTCCAGCGATCTTGATGGAAATCCATTACAGGACCTTCATTGTTATTATGGAAAGCCTCTACAGATTCACCACGCATCCACTTGTTACGTTTTCCTACTCCTTGCCACATCATCGAGAAATCAAAACCTTTATATTCCAAACCATAGGTGAAGCCGAAAGTATATCTTGGGAAGTCATTACCAACAATAAAACGGTCATCGTCCGGTTTAATCACACCATCGCCGTTCTTATCCAAATAACGAATATCTCCCGGTTTCGGTGTAATACCTTCCAAGTGCGGTCCTTTCTGACATTCTTCCTCATTCTGGAAAAATCCATCCGAACGATATGCATAGTAAGAGTACAACGGATAACCTTCCTTGATAATTGTCTGTACATCCGAGCCACCGATAATTTCCGTACCGCGTGTATCTATTACTTCATTAAAGCTATCCGAAATATTTCCGGCGAAGTTATGCACTACCGGACCGGTCTTCAAACGATAACTTACTGATAATTCCCATCCTCTCGTCTCTACCTTACCAGCGTTTTGAATCGGGGCACCATTACCAAACAATCCGGGAACCGGTAAATTCACCAAAATATCTTTTGTACGATTATTGAAGCAATCAAAAGTAATATTCAAATCATTATTCAACAATCCCAATTCGAAGCCGATATTAGCCATACGGGTAGTTTCCCATTTGAGATCAGGGTTTGTAGAAGCGAATTCAGCCGTCTGCGCCAGCTTGTCGCCAAAACTGATACCGTTCTTTACAGACACGGTCTGCATGTATTGATAAGCACCAATGCGGTTATTACCAACCAATCCCCATGAACCTCTGATTTTTAGAGAAGAAACATACGGTTTCAGTACAGACCAGAATTTTTCTTCCGAGATACGCCATCCTGCCGAGAAAGACGGGAAGACTCCCGAACGGTTTCCTTTCGCAAAATAAGAAGAATAGTCATTACGAATATTAAATTCCAGCAGATATTTCTCATCATAATTATAAGTGGCTCTTGCAAAACCGGAATAGATAGCCCAGTCACTTGCCGAACCACCATTGCTAACTTTATCCCCACTCAAATCACCTACAAAAATATCATATTTAGAATCCTCCGTCAAACGACTGGTAGAGAACTGCTTTTCAGAGAAACCCTCATAAGCATATCCTAATAATCCACCGATAGAGTGTTTCCCTATTTTCGTATTATAAGTCACCATAAGATTGGTAGTGATATTCTTAGAACGATAGAATTGCTCGGTCAACTTATTTTCACTATCTCCCGTACCTTCGAAGGCCTTCCGGTTTTCATGCAAATTATTATTCCAAACACGTCCACCGGCACTTCCGATCAGTTTCAGTCCTTTATATACTTCCCATTCGGCTTGTATGGTTCCCAATAATTCATCATTCACATTCTGGCGATAACCGCCTTCTTCCAAACGCTGCAAACCGTTTGAGTTACTTCCGGCAGGATAATTATAACTACCATCCTCATTCTTGATCGGGTAAATCGGCGGCATACGGTTTGCCTGCTCGATAATCCATTCCGTCCAGTAAGCATGTTCTTTAATATCATTACGGGCAAATTGAGAAGTCAAATTCAATGTAAAGTTATTCGTCACCTTATGGCTTACATTCAGACGTGCATTGTAGCGTTTATAACCATAATCAGGTCCCTTGAACATACTGTTCTGATCCATATAACCCAAAGAAGCCATGTAAGACAACTGGTCGTTACCGCCTGTCATCGAAACATTGTGTGAACTTTGAGGAGAATTACGATTATAAAGTTCTTTCACCCAATTTACATTCGGACCACCATTTCTATATTGCGCAATCTGCTCGGGAGTGAATTTTGCAGCTCTTCCCGAATTAACAGCCGCTTCATTATACAGTTCAGCGTATACCCACGAGTCTGCTATCTTAGGCAATGAAGTAGGTTGCTGAACACCATACATAAAATCATAAGAGATTTCCACCTTACCAGCTTTTCCTTTCTTGGTAGTGACAAGTACCACACCATTGGAAGCACGTGAACCATAAATAGCAGTAGAAGAAGCATCTTTCAAAATAGAAATCTGCTCAATATCAGCCGGATTCAGATTGGCGAGCGATCCTTCAATTCCGTCAATAATCACCAACGGATCATTGTTGTTCATCGTATTCAAACCACGGATATTAATAGAAGGTACACTACCCGGAGTAGAACTTCCCTGCTGAATTACCAAACCGGGAGTCGTTCCCTGCATCGCTTCCAATACATTGGAAATCGGCTTTCCTTCCAATTCATCCGTAGAAACAGAAGACACAGCTCCTGTCAGGTTGACTTTCTTCTGCACACCGTAGCCTACCACTACCACATCTTTCAAAGCAACCACATCCGACTTCAACACCACATTGATAAACTGGCGGCCGTTCACCGGAACTTCCTGTGTTTCATATCCTATTGAGGAAACTACCAATACCGCTTTCGAAGCAACATTCAGTGAAAAATTTCCATCCATATCCGTAGCCGTACCCGTAGATACACCTTTCACCAGCACGGTAGCCCCAATCACGGGTTCCCCGTCTGCCATTACCTTACCTTTCACTGCGATTGTATTAGATTGCGCATACAGTTTGGAACCAACAGCCACATTCATACAAACAATCAACATAACAGCCAATAATTGCCAACTCGAAAATGCCGTTCTGAAAAGCCGGCGGGCAAATTGCGCGTTCAATAGATTAGATTGTTTCATAACATTTTATATTTGAATTAATAGAAGAGTTATCATATATTATAAGATATTAAGTTGGGACAAAGCAAAGGAATAAGCCCCTAAAGCAACAGCCCTGCTTGCTCCTAATGTAGAAACAGCAATGCCTATTTTCTTGTGACAGGCATAATGTACCTCTCTCTCCGAAAATGGTATTTTCACCATCTTGTCTTTTTCTTTCAGAAATTTATCAAATGCCTCTTTTTCGGACAGATTGAACACCTCCATCTGCAAACAAGGGAAAGAAGCTCCTGCAAACGTGCCAATCTGCCGATTCATCTCATTCATAATTCCCGGAAGTATGTATTTAACCGCTCCGGCCACTCCTCCGCCAATCACTACCAAGCCATCAACAATATTCAATGCACGGATGATAGCATCACCGGCCATCTCTCCCAGTTCGTTAAAACTCCGGACAGCAGCCTGCTGATCTCCCTCTGCAGTCCCTTCGGCAATATCATATATATCTTTGGGAGTCAAAGAAGAAGCATCCTTTCCGGTCAATTCCTGATATACTCGCCTGACAGCCCTGATACTGACACTTTCTTCCGCGATCATTTCGGGATATTTCTTATTCCGCATAATCCAGACGTCGCCGCCGCAACCGTTGTCTCCGGTCAGTAACCGGCTGTCAATCACCACTCCGGCACCAAATCCCGTACCCAGCGTAATTCCGAGCAGGTTCTTATATACCTTACTGCTGCCTGCTTCTTTCAGGCGTTTATTCACTTCGGGCAAAGTGCCTGCCAAGGCTTCGCCATAAGCAAACAAATTACCGTCATTATTAATAAAAACCGGAATACCAAACTGTTCCCTCAAATAAGGTCCAAGTGCCACTCCTCCCCTGAAGGCCGGGAAGTTGGGCAAGTCACCAATAATTCCATGCTCATAGTCAGCAGGCCCGGGGAAAGCAAAACTGATAGCTACCGGAAGTTTCGGCAATCGTTTTTCAACTTCCAGGAAACCTTCTACAAGAACAGACAAGCAACGCTCCAAGTCGTCGGACGCTGCCGGAAGGCAAATAGGTTCCACAATTTCGCGACAACCTTGTATGGCTGAAAACACGAAATTAGTGCCTCCCGCATCGAGCGTCATTACGATTCGTTCATCATGTTCATACATAGTTTTCAAGATATTAGATGATTTATTTCATTATTAAAAGCGTACGTAAGCTTTGATCGTTACACATTCTTTTCCTGCAGATTTACCATACGGGGCAATGGTATATTCTTTCACCCCGGCAGGAATGATAAATGTTTCGGCATAATGTACCACGAAAGGTTCAAAAGCATGAGTAGGACTCTCAACTACGGCCTCTTCTCCCTCCAACAGATTCAGTACATTTACACTATCGTTTGTATGATGCAATACCGGTGATGAGAAACGGTGACGGCGGGTTTCGATAAATTCGTTCGGATGCAATCCGGTACGTTCTTCTATCCAGCCTTCTCCGGAAGCAACCTCCTTGAACTGGTTGCGAAGATGTTCATTCACATATTCCGTATCCCGGTTCCAGTTGATTACGCATTTACCACGTTCCACATTGATCGGACGCGGTTTTCCATCCAGTCCCAAGCGTTGCCAGTCCCATAGTTTGAAAGTAAAGAGGTTCGGAGTCGAACTGATTTCAAGCACCATACTGTTGGCACCGGAACAATGAACCGTTCCTCCCGGAATCAGGAAGTGATCGTGTTTCTTTGTCGGAATCTTATTTACGTACTTTTCTGCGTCGAACACCAATTCACCTTTTTGTGCTTTACGCAAATCGCCGATCATCGCCTCCTTATCAACCCCCGTCTTCACTCCCAGATAAACTACGGCATCTTCTCCCGCATCCACCATGTAGTAACTTTCATCCTGTGTGTAGTACATACCGAAGCTGTCGCGGATAAATTGAGTAGTAGGATGCACCTGCAAACTCAAATTACCTCCGCCCATCGTATCCAAAAAGTCGAAACGAATAGGGAAGTCTTTTCCAAAGCGTGCCTCCACCGGTTCACCAAGCAACTCTTTACTTTTCAGCAAAACCAAATCAACCGAAGGCAGTTCAAAGCGCACTCCGTTCACTTCAAAATAAAGGCTGTTCTCTTCAGGTACACAGTCAAAGCACCAGCCGAAATTTTCGCGTTCACGATCCAGGTCGCAAACCTCTTTCATCCATTGACCACCCCAGGGAGCCGGATCGAAGAAAGGAACTACCCGGAACGGTGTGTTCACCGTTGCCTCTACCCCTTTAAAGAAAGTATCCTTATCAATCATCTTCGGTGTCCCGGCCACATGGGTGTCAATCCAGAATTCTACCCTGTCAAACAATCCTTCCTTATACCTATCACATACTCTCCAATCGTTGAAATACCCTCTCTTGTATTGCAAAGAAACAGCATCGTTCCGATTGTCTATACCTAAAGCTTTTACCTCATGCCGGCGGAAACGTTGTTGGATTTCCCAACGTGCCATATCCGCATAAACCACCATTGCGTCCTGTGGAGCAACAACAGCAGCACCCGTACCTATGATTACAATGGTTTCTTTTGCTTCACTGATTTGCTTCCGTGCAACAGCCACCTTATCCGCATCCAAATAATCTTCCAGCTTCAAATTGGTGACATAGCCGAATAATACATCTTCAGTCATGAAGCGTTCTGTCAACGTTTGAATTTCTTTTTCCGGTTTCATCAAATCACGTACATTCATCACTCTTCCGGAGAATTCTTTTGAAAAAGCATCCAGCACTTCTTCTTCATATACTCCTGTATATAAATCCACAGCCAGCACTTTTCTTGCATCCATTTTCTCTTTTAACATAGAAATGATAGAATCCCACCCCTGAACAAGCATCCCCGTCAGCTTCGTAGAAGGAAATTTACCATAATTAGCTTTTCTCATGTTTATAGCGTTTTTAAATTTTATATGTTCATACATACTTTCAATTGTGCAAATATATAGATTTTATTTTTATTCCAAACAAAACTTGGATTATTTTTTGATAAATCTTATATTTGCTGAAAATAAACCAATCAGAATAGATATGAAATTAGATCATAATAGTGATAAACCGCTTCATATTCAGGCAGAAGAGATACTAAGAAGACTCATAGAATCTGAAGAGTACAAAAACGGGAAGCTATTTCCCAACGAGGTCGAATTGTCTGAACAATTACACATTTCAAGGAACACATTAAGACAAGCTATCAACAAACTCGTGTTTGAGGGGCTTTTGGTGCGAAAGAAAGGTTACGGAACGAAGGTAGTAAAGAAAGGTATCGTAGGCGGAGTAAAGAACTGGCTTAGTTTCTCACAGGAGATGAAGATGTTAGGTATCGAGATTCGCAATTTCGAGCTGCATATCAGTTTAAAGCGTCCAACCGAAGAAATCGGCACATTCTTTGATTTAGGTTCCAATCCCGACACTCGCTGTGTAGTGATGGAGCGTGTCAGAGGAAAAAAAGAATATCCGTTTGTTTACTTCATCTCTTATTTCAACCCCAATATTCCACTAACCGGAGAGGAAGATTATACACGCCCATTATACGAAATGCTGGAAACCCAATATAATATAGTAGTAAAGACCAGCAAGGAGGAGATTTCAGCCAGACTTGCAGGGGAATTTATTGCAGAGAAACTGGAGATAAAATCCAATGACCCTATATTAATAAGGAGAAGATTTGTTTATGATGTGAACGGAGTACCTATTGAATACAACGTCGGGTATTATCGGGCAGACAGCTTTACTTATACAATAGAGGCAGAGAGATAGACCGTATGTTCATACATATATAATATAAGGAGGCTATTTTAGAAGTTGAAATTTCTATCTTTCCTTTAAAATAACCTCTTTATATCATCTCTCTTTCCATAATTATGTCCTACCCGTCATTTATTATCGAACTTACCATTAGAGCATCCGGCAAGAATCCGATCCAGACTTTCATCCACAACACCTATCATCTGAAGTTTGGATAATAAATGATAGTAGGAAGTTTTTCCTACTCCTTCTATTCTCAACAGACTTTTCCAACCTCTTCCCGATACTATATCCAACAAATCTTTCACCGTTCGAACATCTTGATTATACAAGATATTAGCCAACCGGGTATCAGCTACTTTACGAACAGGCAATTGAAGTATCCATTCCTCCTGCCCAACATTTATATTCTTATTATTGTCTACCAAGGATAAAAAACGAGCATCGATAGCACGCTTTCGATAAGTAGCCAATATATCTTTTTTCAGTTTCAACCCTTTAAGTATAGAGTTATACATTTGCAATGTCTTCCCATAGGTAATTCGATGCCGATCAGCCACTTTCTCTACTGATTCTCCTGTAGAAATTGAATAGAAGATATCGCGGGTAACAGGGTGAAGAATCAATGCTGACAGTTCACGAATGATTATTTCATATAGCGGTTTACAAGTCTTCTGTGTTCTCAATACATATAGTAGATCATCGTATTTTGAAATGATAAAGTCCCGTTCCAGTTTCTTTTCTTCTACGATTTTAGAAAGGTAACCTGCTTCTAAACCAAGTCTTTTGTGAGCTTCCAGATAAGCATCCAAACTCTCATCATCCAAAAACAACTGATCGTTGATTCGGGAACTCGTAATGTATCCAAGATTTGCCCAATTCTTTAGAATAGCTTCTTGAATGTCGCGTCTTTCAGACATCTGTTTTGTTGTGAGCCAATTTGACATAAAAAAACGGAACTAGATTAATAATATTAACTAGTCCCGTACCTTTTATTATAAAAGAGTACGGAGCTGTCACATCCCGCTAGTAGGAGGTAGTAACGGCTACCCAATGCATACGGGCAGACAACCCGTACCCTATGAGAAGTCATAGAAGTACAGGCGTCTTCCCAGCATGCATTAAAAAATCCGTTACAATTTCCTACTAGCCGAGGAAACGCACAATCGCACACCACAAAGGCGTGCTACGTTCCAATGACAAAGGTACAAATACTTTTCGGAAAATAACAAGAGAGAGTCATAAATGTTTAGGAAAGAAAACGAATGATGATTGTATAATTAAAGCGTATGTATATAAAAAGGCAGGTTTCAATAAGTTTTTTGTTTCGTATATAAAATAAGGGGCACACCATTTTGTCTCGTATACAAAACAAAATATTTAATAAAGCTGCTCTAATCTAGAGCACAATATCATTCAAGTCAAAATAAAGCAAACGTGTAGCAGAATCCACATCTTCATTATTCAAAGGAATAAACCCATTTTTCTCATAAAAAGGAACAGCTGCTGCATACGCATCTACAGTTAAAAAGCGACAACCCGTTTTATTTTCAAGTACATTACTTACAGCTAACAAAGCTTCCCGATAAAGAAAAGGTTCGTATTTTATTTTTTAAAGATTTTCATTGCCAGTTCATAGTCTTTCAACCTTTTTTCCCGCTGCTCCGGCGTTTCACTACGCTTCTCTTTCATCCGTTCTTCAAATCGCCGAGCATCTTCTCCGAAAAGTATCGGAGTTTCCTTAATTGGTCTTGCCATACTTATACAACTCCTTTCTTTGGGTTTATACGCTACAAAAGTAATTGAATAAATCAGGAAGTGCAAGTTATAACGAAGTTATCTTATTCAAATAAGAAACCACTCTACAATTAAAGCACCTCTCTCTTACATAAACTACCTACTTTTGTAGCAAATAACAATTCGTTCCACCTAGGTAGAACTAAACAAATACCATGGTCGAACCAAACGATAACCAAGGTAGAACTAAAGAATAACCTTGGTAGAACGAATTAATAGTAGTAATTAACAGGGCAGACGCATTATATTTTTTACTATATTCTCCTTTGTTATTTCTTTGCTATACTACTGATTATTAATACACTATCATTTGTTTATATCGATTGTTTTTCTTATCTTTATAAGATATATTAAAACATAAACTAACATGAAAATTGGCATAATTGACCTTTGTAAACAAATAGAAGATCCTAGGATGAACCGCAAAA